>JALSJY010000025.1 GCA_026989045.1 Hyphomicrobiales bacterium
TTTATCTTTTTTTCTGGGTATTTGCACATTTCTTGCTGTATCACGAAAATTCGAAACAGCATTAGGCTTGGGAATTGCGTTGATTATTGTGCAGGCGATTTCAGTTCCTGTAAATCATTTGATTTTTCAATTGCTTTTGATTGAAGGTGCATGGGTATGGGCCGGACTGCCTGATGTTGACCTTAGCTTTTTAAAATTGCTTAGTTTTATTGGAGTTATAGCAGCAATGGTTCAGGTCATGGAAATGACGTTGGAGCGCTATACTCCAAAACTTCATCATACACTTGGGATATATTTGCCGCTAGTCACAGTGAATTGTGCAATACTTGGTGCAAGCTTGTTTATGGTTGAGCGTAAATATAGTTTTTCTGAAAGCGTGACCTATGGTGTTGGCGGCGGAGTTGGCTGGGCATTGGCTATTATAACATTTGCAGCTATTCGTGAGCGCCTGAAATATAGTGATATCCCAAAGGGACTACAGGGATTGGGCATTGCTTTTATCATAACTGGTTTAATGTCGCTTAGTTTTTCTGCTTTTGCTACTGGGGGTGCGTCTTGAGTGACATCTTTCTTGGTATTGTCTTATTTACACTGATCGTAATGTCGCTGATTTTAATGGTTATGGCGGCACGGTCTTTCATTTTGCAGCAAGTAGAAGTCACCATTACCATAAACGAAGATCAAAAAATACAAAGCTTGAGTGGACAAAAATTGCTAAATGCTCTGCACGATAACAATATATTAATTCCTTCAGCCTGCGCTGGAGCAGGCACTTGTGGTTTATGTCGAGTTATTGTGCCAAATAGGGGTGAGGGTGTTTTACCTATTGAAGAAGCTAATCTGGGTAGGAGTGAATTGCGCAAGGGCGTTAGGCTTGCGTGTCAAGTTGTAATTCGTGGCGATATGGACGTGAAGGTGCCGCAAGATCTGTTTGATGTAAAAAGTTGGGAGTGTAGGGTAATTTCTACAATCTCTCTAACCCCATTTATTCGCGAGATTGTTCTGGAGTTGCCAACAGGGGCAACGCCTCACCTGCGCGCTGGAGGCTATATGCAAGTAAGCGCTCCTCCTCATAAAGTGAGTTTTGCTGATTTTAATATTCCTCAAGAGTATGAGGATATATGGAGGCAAAAAAACTTAAGAGGGTTAACCTCTGAATGTAAGCACGAAATAACACGCGCCTATTCTTTAGCTAATCGGACATCTGACCATGGCAAAATTATTTTTAATGTCCGACTTGCTCTGCCACCGCCAACAATTAAGGGAGCGCCACCTGGGATAGTTTCCTCTTATTTGTTTAGCTTGAAAGTGGGTGACATAGTCAAGATAGAAGGTCCTTATGGGGAGTTTGGTGCAACGCAAACGCAAAGTGAAATGATATTCATTGGTGGTGGTGTTGGTATGGCTCCATTGCGGGCAATTATTCACGATCAGCTGGAGCGAAAAAAAACCAAACGCAAGATTTCTTATTGGTATGGGGCAAGAAGTCGGATTGAGCTTTTTTATGAGAGTGAATTTAATTCCCTTCAGTCTGAATATGAGAATTTCACTTGGAAAGTTGCACTGTCTGAACCAAGGCCACAAGATAATTGGCAAGGGGCAACAGGTTTTATTCATGAGGTAGTATATAAATCCTATCTAAAGCAACATTCAAGGCCACAAGATTGCGAATATTATCTGTGTGGACCACCGTTGATGATTAAGGCAGTTTTAGCAATGCTGGAAGATATTGGCGTCAGCAAGCAGAATATTTTCAATGATGATTTTGGAGGGGCGGACAATGATTTTGAATCGTAGGAGTTTGATATCAGGTGCTGGCAGTATTTTGCTGTCTGGCGTGCTACCTTCATGGGGTGCAGAAACAAAAATCATCGGCGGATCAGCATTTGGTAGCTGGTGGCGAGCTGTTTTGCCTTCCCAGGTTGATACACTTGAAATCAAAGTGGCGATTGAAGCGGTGGTTGCTTTAGTTGATAATGCGATGTCACCATTCAAAAAGACATCAGAGATCAGCCGTTTGAATGATGCAATTGATACAGATTGGCATTCTGTTTCCCCTAAGACAGGAATAGTGATTAGTGAAAGTCTACGCATAGCACAGCTCACTAATGGTGCATTTGATCCTACGGTTGGTCCATTGGTTGGACGTTTTGGATTTGGTCCAATTACTGGTTCATCGATTGCAGGATATCAGAATATTCAATTCGCTAAAGGCAAATTACGAAAAACTATTCCTCAAGCCTCACTGGATCTATGTGGTATCGCTAAAGGTCATGCACTTGATCGAATGGGGGATATTTTATCAGCGCGCAATGTAACTTCCTATTTGCTTGAGGTAGGTGGAGAGGTTCTTGCGCGTGGATATCATCCACAAGGGCGACAATGGCAAATAGGAATACAGACCATAAGTGGTGGCATGTCCGCATTTCAGCGAATTGTGAACCTTGATGGAGTAGCGCTCGCAACCTCAGGGGATACAGTTAATGGCGGTCAGGAGGGCGGTATATATTTTAACCATATCATTGATCCGCAGGCTCAATTGCCAGTTTCAAACGGTGTGGCTTCGGTTTCGGTGATTTGTGAAACTGCTATGCAGGCCGATGCGTTGGCAACGGCATTTATGGTTATGGGGAGCAAAGCTGGACTTGCCCTAGCCGAGCAGGAGGGAATTGCAGTGCTATTCCTTATCCGAGAGCCATCAGGAATATCAGAAGTCATGTCAGATCAATTTTTGCAATATATAGTTGTGTAGGAGGTAGATGAATGGCTTTTTTTAGTTTGATATTATTGATTTTCATAATTTCAATAGCGGGTCTTGCTATCGGCGTTATTTTTGGGCGCACTCCTATTAAGGGTTCTTGTGGCACAGCTAATTGCTCTAAACGCTTTGAATGTACTGGTTGTAATAAACAAAAAATAAAGGGACATGAGTAATGAAAAATTTCCCTAAGGTTCGTCAATATATGGCAACAGATTTGATAATTTTGTCACCTGATGCAGAAATTACCCTTGCAATGACAACACTCTTAGATGCCAAAATATCGGGTGCACCAGTTGTAAACAAAAGAGGGGTTCTTGTTGGTGTGCTTTCTAAAAAAGATTGCCTCAAGGCAGCACTAAACGCTAGCTATTATCAGGAGTGGGGCGGCGTTGTTGCGGATTATATGAGCATTCAGATTAAGACATTGGATGCAGAGCTTAATGTTGTCCAAGCCGCAGAAGCTTTTCTTGCTAGCCCCTATAGAAGATTTCCTGTGCTAGATGAAGGGAAATTGATTGGCCAAGTTAGCCGATGTGATATTTTAAAAGCCTTAAGTGAATTGTGGGTATAGGGGCTAGGTCGATTTAAGCTATTTAGCATGTGTAGATAATGGCAATTTTGTTCGGGCAGGATATTAGCTAAATTATATAATTACTTTATGATGCTATTGTCTTTTATCTAAAATTATTAAATGCTCTTGTTATTGTCATAATGATAAAGTTGGTATTGCTTTTTTTAATTTTAAGAATACTGCTATGAAAAAGATTATTTCCTTATCTAAATTTATTACCGGTTTGTAGCTAATGAATTTATCTAACTTTATAAAATAAAACGCCCCTCACCATGGTGAGGGGCGTAAAATATTTTTAATTATTTTAATTAGCCATAAACAATACTTGGAAGCCAAGTGATAATTTTTGGGAATATCATCAATAGACTTAAGCCAAATAATTGCAACGCTAAGAAGGGCAGGGCGGCTTTGAATATATCCGACATTGGGATCGACTTAGGTGCCACTCCTCTCAAATAAAATAATGCATAACCAAATGGTGGAGATAGGAAGCTCATCTGCATGTTTACCAGATAAAGCACACCAAACCAAAGAGGATCAAAACCAAGGTCTTTAATGATTGGCACAAAGATTGGCACAGCCAATAAAAGAATGCCAACCCAATCAAGGAACATGCCCAAGATGACAAGAATTACCATCATCAAAATTAAAATGCCCCAGCGCCCAAGTCCAGTTGCTTCAAGTGCATTTGTTACAAATTGCTGCCCACCCTCAAGCACATATAGCCCTACAAAAATAGTTGCGCCAAACATAATCCAAATAACCATTGAAGAGGCTTTAAGTGTGGTTATGCAAGCTTCACGCACGGTGCGCCAATCTAGCTGACCATGTAAAGCGGCAACAATGAATGAGCCAAATGTTCCAATGCCTGCGGCTTCTACTGGTGTTGCAGCGCCAGAGAATAACACAGTGAACACTACAATAATCAGCATAATTGGGGCTGCCATTTTACCCATAAGTTGGAATTTTTCACGCACAGTGATACGCTCCTCCATTGGAATAGGTGGGCCAAGTTTTGGGTTAATATATGAGCGAATGGTAACATAGGCGATATACATGCCAGAGAGCATTAGCCCTGGAATAACCGCACCAACAAATAATTCGCCAACTGACTGATCAGCAACAACGGCATAAATAATAGCTAAAATTGAGGGTGGGATTAAAATGCCAAGCGTTCCCCCCGCCATGATTGAACCCATAGCGATTTTAGTATCATATTGTCGTTGCAACATGGCAGGTAAAGCAATTATGCCCATGGTAACAACTGCAGCACCAACAACGCCAACCATTGCGGCGAGAATTGTTGAAGCAATAATGGTAGCTGAGGCTAGACCACCTTTTAGACCGCCAAGCAATTTATATATTACTGAGAACATATCATTGATAATGCCTGCCCGCTCAAGCATTGCCGCCATGAAAATAAATAAGGGTATGGCAGAAAGCTGATAGTCGGTCATAAGTGGAAAAATGCGAGATGGGACGATATTTAGCGTGTCGGTATCACCGAGAATAAATAAAAATACAATAGCTAATCCACCAGTAACAAAGGCTAAAGGAAGTCCCGCCATTAATAGTGCTAGGAGCGATCCAAACATTATAAGAGTCAAAAGACCAATTTCAATTTCAAGACCCATTTTAAGCCTCCTTTGCTGGAGAAATTATTAGTGAGATATCTTTTGATAATTTTGAAAGGCCTTGCAAAAATAACAAGACACCGCCAATTACAATTACCATTTTTACAGGCCAGTATTGAATGCCCCATTCAGTAAAGCTAACTTCATTCTGACCAATTGAGTCGGCGGCAAAAATCCAACCTGTCCAAATTAATGTGCCAGCAAAGATGAAGAAAAATACTGAAGTTAAAAGGTCGGTTATTGCTTTGCCACGAGGTGAGAATTTGGCATAAAATATATCCACTCTCACATGACTTTCCGTTAACATTGCGTAAGCACCAGCAATTAGATATTGCATGCCAAACATAAGGAACATGCCCTCATGTGCCCAATTGGTTGGTGAATTAAACACATAGCGAACCATGACTTCGTAATAATAAACAAAAACAGCAATTACTGACCAAAGAGCGACAAATTCACCTGTGAATAATGAAACCCTATCGATAAAGCCTGCAATGCCCTTGCCTGCAAATTCATAATCATTTTGCATTTCTACCCGGTCAACTATTTCATCGGGGTTAGATTTTAATTTCTCCATCGCCCTTTTGGTCATTGAGGGGATCAAAAATAAATCAACCAGCATGAATGCCACGATGGCTAAGAAGGCGCTAAATGCCACTAATGACCATTTCTTGCGGCTTTTAGTCGCTTCAATTAGCTGTGGTTCAAGCGATAC
>JALSJY010000026.1 GCA_026989045.1 Hyphomicrobiales bacterium
CCAAGTGTCTCGTTTCGCTCTTTATGCGGTGGCAGTTTACCTGTTTGTAACATTAGGACGTCTACACGAACTTTTCCCTATTTTGATGTATCTGCCTATTGGGAAAATAACGGTGTTGATTGCATTGGTGGCTGTGTTGTTTATGAAGCCAGTAAAGCAAAACTTTAAAATAAAGCCACCCAAAAAAATTGTTGTCCTCTGTGTGATTTACCTGTTGTTAGCTATTCTAAGTGTTGCAATGTCAGTATATAAAACAAGGAGTATTGATTTTCTAACAGGCCCTCTTCTTAGTACATCAATTCTTCTGTATGCGCTAGTCAAAACGACGCAGGATATTGGGTCTCTCTCCTTTTATGTTAAGTGTTTTGCTTTTAGCGGGGCAGTTCTTGCTTACACCACTGTAACTTTAGGGGCGACAGGAAGGCTTAGTGTAGGCATGACATTTGATCCAAATGATTTGGCTATGGTGTTGGTTACGATTCTACCGCTTGTGGTTATGCTGTTCATTATGGCGAAATCTCACGCCAAACTTCTCTATGGTGCTGTTGTTGGTATCATGCTCTTTGCTATTGTTCTGACGGGTTCTCGGGGAGGATTCCTTGGATTGGTCGCTGTTGCTGGCTATCTGTTGTTTGTACGTCTTCCTAGTGTTACGGAAGAGAGAGTCACTCGATTTTCTTTTAAAAAAATAGTGCTGGTTTTATCTGCAGTAATTGCCCTAGCGGTATTTTCTAGTGATGAATATTGGAACCGAATAGCCACTATTTTTAGCCCGTCCGAAGATTATAATGTGACATCTGAACAAGGGCGTTTGGCAATTTGGGGTGATGGAATTGAATTGATCCTACAGTATCCCTATGGCGTTGGTGTTGGGGCGTTCAGCGCAGCACAAGGTATGATTAGTGGTGGGCGCTATCAAACAGCGCACAATACGTTGATTCAGGTGGGGGCTGAGTTGGGCGTCTTGGGTTTATATATATTTCTCTGGCTGTATGTTCGCTCAATAAAAACACTGGCGGAAGCAAAAAATTATACTGGAAATAGAACTCGTGAGCTACAGTACTATCTCATTGGATTTAAGGGGGCGCTACTTGGTTGTTTTATAACCAGCTTTTTTCTATCTATGGCGTATTCGACCCTATTGTTTTCTCTTTTTATTCTTATTCACTGTATAGGAGTTATTGTCTATAGAGATAAGTTTGAGGGAAGTAGCGGAGGGCAATTAAGTGTGGCAAAGTCAAAAAATAAAAAAGCAGTTATTTAGCATGAATGAGGGTCTTTGTGAGTAGTTCAGGGCAAGTGTTAAAAAATTTGGTGTCGCATTCGGCAGTGTATTGGTTTGCGATCATGCTTTCAAAGATGATTGGCTTCTTGCTAATCCCGCTCTACACTCGCTACCTTGAGCCAGCAGATTACGGCATGTTAGAAATGTTGGTGCTGACCGTAGATGTCCTAGCATTAGTACTGGGCCTTCAGCTTATACATGCCGTGGCTAAATTTCATGATGCGGCTGAAACTCCAGAGGCAAAGCAGCGCGTAATAAGTACTTCAATTATTATCGTAGCGGTACTTTCGATAGCTGTGTTTTTTAGTCTTAGCTTTATTTCAGACAAAGTTTCAATGCTGGTTTTTGATAGCGCAAATTTTGCATATCTTTTTCAAACGGTCTTTATCGCATCTATTTTTGGTGTGATTACCCAGATTCCTTTGTTGTATATTCGGATTCAGGATAGAAGTAAGCTGTTTGTGTTAATTACTTTGACACAAGTATTGTTAACAGTTGCTCTCACCATTTGGATGGTGGTGTTTCTGGAAATGTCTGTTTTCGGCGTGCTATTGGCCAATGCTATTGTTTCTGGCATCGTGTGTTTTGTGTTGCTGTGCTGGACGATGAAATCAGTTGGTGCCAGATATGATGTTACTGTTGCAAAAGAAATGGTGATTTACAGTGCGCCGTTAATTCCTGGTGTAATAGGGTTGTTTGTCCTAAACTCCTCGGATCGGTTTTTTTTGAATGAAATGACAAGTTTAGATGAGGTGGGGCTTTATGCGATAGGGTATAAGTTCGGTTTTTTGATCAGTCCATTGATTATTGGGCCCTTTCTCTTGGTTTGGGGGGCTAAAATGTTTGAGGTGTATCGTCACCCTGAGAGAGATGAAGTTTTAAATAAGGTCTTGGCCGGACTTGGCTTTATGTTAGTGTTTTCCGCGCTAGGTATATCGTTATTTATAGATGAGGTTCTACGGATAATGACAACTCCCCAGTATTATGCGGCAGCAATCGTGGTTCCCTTAATTTCGTTTGCTTATGTTATGAGTGGTGTGGCGCGAGTAATGGCCACACCTCTGTATGCTGAAAAGAAAACAGGGGCTATTGGGTACATTTATTCATCAGCTGCAGTTGTTTGTCTTATCCTGAACTATATATTGGTTCAACTATTTGGAATTGTAGGCGCAGCGATAGCTACGTTACTCTCTTTTTTGTATATATTGGTCGTCACGTTGATAGTGTCTCAGCGGCTATCACCAGTCCGGTGGGATTGGCTCTGTCTCGTTAAATTGATAGTTGTAGCAATATTTTTTCTGGTTATTGGAGAGTTTATTGTCTATGAGTCAATTTTTATAAATTTGATTTACAAAGCTATCTTGGTGATTGCTTTTTTGTTGTCATTAGTCGCTGTGGGGTTTGTGAGTAAGCATGATGTTAAGGCAGTTTTCACGATGATTTCAAAGCGAAAGTTGAAGAGAAAAGGTTAAGGTTGTGTGTTTGTGGTTGATCGGTTCGTTGAATGATGTCGAGTATTGCCAGTTTCGAATGTAATACAGAGTATTGTAACCCAGTTAGGAATAGCTAAATTGATTATTAAAGGCGATGGTGATGAGTAGGACTTTTTTGCTTACTGGTGGTATGGAGCGCAAAAAAAATGCAAATTATGGCGACGGGAAAGGATTTGAAGCGGCTAAATTATTACGTCTAGATATGGGCTCAAAAATATTAACTGAACTTATTGTGATAGATGAGGCAGGGGAGAATTACCCTGATGATTCACCAAGTCTACTATTTACAGCAGCCACACTCGATGGTGATAGTCTGTGGTTGTCCACTGAGACGGAGATATTTGAGTATTCGTATCCAGAGCTAAAACGGTTACGAACCGCTTCATATCCCTGTTTTCAAAATGTCCACCATGTTGCACCTATTGGCGATAAAATTGCTGTGGTGTCAACAGGCTTGGATTTAGTTGCCATTCTTTCAAGAGAAACTCTTGAATTGGAGAAGATTGTTAATGTTGAATATAAAGAGCCTTGGCACAGATTTGATGGTTTAGTTGATTATCGGAAGGTCCACTCAACTAAACCCCATGATAGTCACCCTAATTTTTTGATACCATTGAACAACCAGCTTTGGGTAACACGGCTTGTGCAAAAAGATGTGGTAAATCTTGATGATCCTACACAAAGGATAGAGATTGGACGTGCGGGTGTCCATGATGGGCACTTAGTTGGAGGTTTTCTCTATTTCACCTGTGTTTACGGCGAAATTGTGATTGTTGATGCAAAAACGTTTAAAGTGATTGAACGAATTGATTTAAAAGAAATTGAGGGGGTCAATAGACCCCTCGGATGGTGTCGAGGTTTGGCTCTAGAAGATAACATCGCTTATGTCGCCTTTGGCCACTTACGTCCAACTAAGGTAAAGGAAAATATTAGTTGGGCAAGAGATATATTGAGAGGGCGCTCAAATATTACAAAAACTCGAGTTGTTGCTTACGACCTTAATAAAAAATGCAAAATAGATGAGTTTATTCTTCCGCCGGGGTCTATTAATGCTATCTATAGTGTTATTTGTGAGCCGAAGTCCCTTGGTTGATAAACAATTGGCAGTTAAACGAGGTGGCTTCCTGAATCAAGGTGTTATTACTTTAAATTACTTGCCCTGTGGTTGTAGAAAAGTGGTGTTAATATACTACCTATTTCTCATAAATATGAATTATTGCATGCGCATGGCTAGGTAAAGACTTTTTGGTCATTGGGTAGCGTTGGCATTATAGGGAGAATGTCCGATGACATTATTGTTGGTGGTTTTTTTTAGTAGTTTGCTTGTGCTGTTTTACATGTATTTTTTTTATCCAGCTATTTTATGGGTATTAGGCTTTTTTGTTAGGGAGGTAGCTCCCGGTCAGTCTGTTGAATGGCCCAGTGTCAGTCTGATTATTGCTGCGTATAATGAAGAAAAATATATAGGCGAAAAGATTGCAAATTCTTTATCTCAAAATTACCCTCGTGGACAGTTTCAAATAATCGTAATCTCTGATGGGTCTAGTGACAAAACCCTTGAAATTGCAACTGATTTTAAAGATGATCGTCTTGTCGTTATTGAGGTGGCTGAACGAATGGGTAAGGCAAACGCGCTTAATCAAGGTTTGGCGGTAGCGACTGGTGATATTATCGTCTTTACAGATGCAAATGTTTTTTTTGAGCCCGAATCTATTCAGGTGCTTGTGAAACATTTTTCCAATGAGTGCTGCGGCGCTGTTAGTGGTCGCGTTGAGTTGGTGGCGATGAATGATGGCGAGCCTTTGGGTGAGGGTGCATATATGAAATATGAGCGATTCATCCAAAAGTGTGAGTCAAAAATAAATACGATGGTTGGTGTTGATGGTGGAATGTTTGCTATCAGGAAAAGGCTTATCAATGAAGTGCCTATTAACATTATCTTGGATGACTTTTATTTGGCGATGAAGGTGCTGGCTAGTAAGAGTAAAATTACTTATGAGTCTAATGCTTTGGCAAAGGAGTGGGTGCCGGCTTCTGTGGCTCAGGAGTTTCGCCGCAAAGTTCGAATTGCTGCCGGTGGTTTCCAAGTGCTAAGGCATATAGAGTTCTTGAGGCGCCCATTTAGCAATATTGTTGCTACAACTTTTTTTATTTCACATAAACTTTTTCGTTGGTTATCACCATTTTTTATGATGGCCTTGCTTGCTAGTAATGCCTATTTGTTAACGGTGGATAGTTTTTTTGTACTGTCTTTCTTTTTGCAAATGTTTTTTTATTCCCTAGCAATAGTCGGGATTTTCGTCCCCAGCTTGCGAGAACGTACATTCATATATGTTCCATATTATTTTTTGGCTGTAAATGCCGCTTTTTTTGTCGGTTTCTGGAAAAACCTATTTGGTACACAGAAAGTAACTTGGTCTCGTGTTGATCGTTAGAGAAAATATTTTTAATTGGCGCATAGCGATGATAAAAAAACTGCTAAGTAAAATAAGAAAGCGGGAAACACCCTTCTGGAATGGTGTCTATAGAGCCGGGAAACGATTGCGCAAAATTAATATGCCCGTGATCTGGCCCCTGCATAAACTATTGGCTGCAGAGTACCGCTCTCGCCTTGCTCTTTGGGATAAAGCCACAAGCTTCCTCTACTATGAGCCTCTATTTAAAACCTGCTGCAAAAGCTGTGGCTCCGGCCTGCACTTGATTGGTGGGATGCCGCAAGTAAGCGACTTATTGTCAGTTCATGTAGGTAGCGGTGTCACTATGCACGGTGCCGCAACTT
>JALSJY010000027.1 GCA_026989045.1 Hyphomicrobiales bacterium
TTTTTGAACGCCAAGAATGCGGATAGGAATGTTTAATGCGATAGCGAGAAAATAAATTATTGCTCTCAATAAGTGCGGCAATCACTCGTTTATTAGCATCGCCCTTTTTGCCTTTATCATCAATAACTCGTGCCGCACCCTCTGGTGCATCGGGGCCAAAAAACGGCACGTCTTTAGTATAATATCCAGCTTCATCAACACACATTGGAATTGTTGTGTCTATTCCTTTGGCGGCAGTTTCTTGTGCTTTTGCGTTCCAAATTTCATAATCGTCCATGCCATGACCGGGGGCAGTATGCACAAAACCTGTGCCTGCTTCATCAGTTACGTGATCGCCCTGAAGCAGGGGAATATCAAATTCATATCCGCCACCAAGCCCTTTTAGCGGGTGAGCGCAGGTGATTCCAGCTAAATCTCCTGCTGGCACATCGCTTAAGCGATTAAATGTTAGCTTTGCCTGTTCTGCACAACTTTCAGCCAAAGCATCAGCAAAAATTAGTCTTTCACCAACTTGCGACCCGAACTCATTCTCTGCCGCTGTCACTTCATAAAGACCATAAGAGATCTTGTCTGAATAGCTAATTGCCCTATTGGCTGGTATTGTCCAAGGGGTAGTTGTCCAGATGACTACAAAAGCGCCAACATGCGCCCCCTGAGTAACAGGAAACTTAACCCAAATTGCATCAGATTCAACATCATGATATTCAATCTCAGCTTCAGCCAATGCCGTGCGCTCCACCACTGACCACATCACAGGTTTTGAGCCACGATAAAGCTGCCCCGACATAGAGAATTTCATTAGCTCCTGTGCAATAGTTGCCTCAGCATCAAACGCCATTGTGGTATAGGGATTATCCCATTCACCAACCACGCCCAAGCGCTTAAATTCTTCACGTTGCACATCAATCCATTTTGCCGCAAAAGTGCGACATTCTTTGCGAAATTCATTTATTGGCACATCGTCTTTATTCTTGCCCTTAGAGCGATATTGCTCTTCGATTTTCCATTCAATCGGCAGGCCATGACAATCCCAACCCGGAACATAAGGGCTATCATAGCCCATCATTTGCATTGAGCGAGCCACCAAATCTTTGAGCATTTTGTTAATCGCCGTGCCGATATGAATATGCCCATTGGCATAAGGAGGGCCATCATGCAGGATAAATTTTTCTCTTCCCTTACTTTGCTCACGCAAGCGATTATATAGATCCATATCCTCCCAACGCTTTAGCCATTCTGGCTCACGTTTTGGCAAGCCAGCTCGCATTGGAAAATCGGTTTTTGGTAGGAATAGGGTTTTGGAATAGTCAAATTTATCTGAATTATTATTGCTCATTTAATCGCCTGTAGATTTTAGAAAATTAGGAAATGTTTTAGATGTTTTGGGGGATAGAGCCATAAAGCCGCTATCCCTAAATAATTATTCCTCTTTTTTCATCAAGCTCTGAGATTGGCTTAATAGTTTGCAAAATTTTTCTTGCTTTGTTGCTATCTTTATCCATTTGCACGATCAATTCATCTAAATTATCAAAAATCATTTGTCCTCTAATATGCTCTATTAGCGCCACTTCTATCTTTTGACCATATATATCTTCATCAAAATCAAAAATATGCACCTCAAATGGCGGCTGTTTAGTTCTAAACATTGGCTTGCCAAATGAAGCAACCCCATCAAATAACCGCTGACCCAATTTCACTCTAACTGCATAAATGCCTTGTGCAAGGTTAGAATTTTCTGCCAAAGCGAAATTTGCAGTGGGATAACCAAGCTCTCGCCCCCTCTTATCACCCTCAATTACTATACCCTCAACAATCCAATGATAATTAAGCAAACGATTAGCAACATTTAGCCCGCCCTCGCTTAGGCATTTCCTAATACGTGAAGAAGAAATAGTTTCTTGTCCCTGCACAAGTAAGTTTAGCTGATGCACTTCAAAGCCTAATTTTGAGCCAGCATGCGCTAAAAATTCTGGCGTTCCTTGACGGTTTTTGCCGAAATGAAAATCCTCACCAACGCAAACCGCCTTAACCTTAAGCGCATCAATGAAATATTTTTTAATAAAATCGCTCGCTTCAAGCGCCGCCAAATCCCTATCAAACGGCATAATAATAATCCCATCAAAACCAAGCGCTTTGATAATTTGCGCCTTTTGCTCACCATTGGTTAGGCGAAACATAAAAGGTTCTGGCGCAAACACATCTCTTGGGTGCGGCTCAAATGTCAGCACAAGCGCAGGCGCATCATGCGCTTTGACAATATCTAAACTCGATGAAAAAATACGCTGATGCCCTAAATGGCACCCATCAAAATTACCAATAGCCACCACGCTATTTTTTAGCTCTGTTGGAATATTATCCAATCCATTTAAAATAGTAAAATTTGTCAACTCTAACCTCAATTTATTATTCGTCCAGACACTGCCCCCAAAAGACATATTTTGCAAGCATGATAAACTAGCGGTTATCCCTTATAAAGAGTTTTACCTGTGATTTATGCTCAAGCTCTATTGTTTGGTTTGAGTTTAATTTTTAGTAAGTGGAGTAAAATAATGGCACTTGATGTTTCTATGCCAATCTTAATAGTCGATGATTATGCAACAATGATTAGAATAATTCGCAACCTATTAAAGCAAATAGGCTTTAATAATGTCGATGATGCAGCCGATGGCACACAGGCCTTAGAGCGAATAGGCAAGAAAAAATATAGCCTTATTATTTCAGACTGGAACATGGAGCCAATGACGGGTTATGAGCTGCTTAAACAGGTTCGCTCTAGCGATGATACCGCACGTACGCCATTTATTATGGTGACTGCTGAATCAAAAACCGAAAATGTAATTGCTGCAAAAAAAGCAGGGGTTAATAATTATATTGTGAAGCCTTTTAATGCTCAGACATTAAAGGGGAAAATTGATGCGGTATTTGGAGAGTAAAAATGGGTGTAAGAAAAATAAAACATAATGAGGCACAAGAAGAAACATCAATAGATGCACTGATAAGTTTAAGTGACAAGCTTAAAGAAAACAAAGCCAAAAACATGTCACTAACTGATGTTATTGGAGTGGCAGAGCTTTTAACCAGTTCTTTACAGCCACTATTGCGCCAGATTGATTCAACAATTCACAAAGAATTGCGGGGCATATTACTTCGTATTGAGGGCTTGCGTCATGAAATTGCTAAAGTAAGAGCCGATGATATAAGTGAACATAAAATCCCTGAAATGGGAAAAGAACTTAGTGCAATTGTTGAAGCAACTGAGGGTGCAACAGATACAATAATGACCTGTGCAGAGGCTGTTTTAGAAATTAAGACTGATAATATAAAAGAGTATAAAATGGCTGTATCCGACCAAATGATGCATATTTTTGAAGCCTGCTCATTTCAGGATTTAACAGGTCAAAGAGTTACAAAAATTGTCCAGACAGTTGAAATAATTGAAGAGCGGATAAATCTATTGTGCGAAATGTTGGATATGGGCGACGAAGCCCCACCAGCAGAAGAATTAAACGCCAATCAAAAGCGCAATAAAGAGCTTATATTAAATGGTCCAGCCAATGACGGTGAAGGAGTTAATCAATCTGCCATTGATAAGTTATTTTAACATATCCTGATAGCCAATCATATTCGCCCCACTTGGCGCAACCAACTTTGCAACATTTGCCCCCTCATTTTCATCACTATTATCAATTTCATGCGCATGAATTGAGCCAGTGATAAATAATAAATCAAGCTTATTATTTGCTGCCCCCTTAGCATCGGTGCGAACACTATCGCCAATTGCTAAGATTTTTTTATCAGCTAAATCAGATCCATTTGCCTTTTTAAAAGCATTAAAAGATGCATCATAAATTGGCTGATAAGGTTTACCAGCTTGCAAAACCTGCCCACCCATTTGCTGATAAATATCAGCTAGCGAGCCAGCACAATAAACCATTTCATCACCTATCTCAACAATTTTATCAGGATTAGTGCATATCATTGGCAAGCCCAGTTCAAGCCAATTAGCTAATCTATCTTTATAATCATCAGGCGTTTCTCTATCATCATCAAGACCAGTAACAACAACAGTTTTTGCCTTCTCTGGTGAGCCCTTTTTTATACCAAGTCCATCAAAAACAGGATTATCCTTTGATGGACCAACATGATGTATCTCCTGCCCACTATATGTTTTAACAATCTCACGTGTAACATCGCCAGAAGTCACAATATCATCATAAGCCTCACGACTAATTCCCATACCATCAAGCATTTTTTGAATATATGGTGCAGTGCGCGAGGCATTAGTAATAAGAATAACTATTCCACCAGCTTGACGATATTTTACCAATGCATCAACGGCAGATTTATTAGCTCTAACGCCATTATGCACCACTCCCCAAATATCGCTTAAAATACCATCATAATCACCAAAAACATCAGATAACCGATTTAATCTACTAAACTTATTATTCACAAAAACCTCAAATCTCACTTGTCATATTATTTATTCACTATCTACTATTTCAACCATATCTTTTGCTAAACCCGCAGGCACAATATAATCACCGATAACTTGTTTAACCCCGTCCTCTAATAAAGTAAGAACTTGCTGCTCACTCTTTACATCAAAAATTATTAAGTCAACATTATACCGATGGATATAATCGGCAACATCAGCACCGTGAAAATCAGAATATTTTTCGGGGCTGTCAATAAAAGTTGTAGCGTCAGCCCTAACAGAATTAACCCCATGTTTCTTAAGGTCAGCAAAATTTTGACGCAAACTACTTACATCAGAAATGGAAATACTCGCACCAGTGTCAGTAAGTGAAGAAAGCTTTGCTTTTTCAAGTGAGGTTGAATTATCCCATTGTTGCTGAGTTAAAATAAAGCAAATATTATTAGCCATTGCACGACTATTTTCAAGCTGAGCAATCAACCAAGCCAGCATCGCATTATCCCTTAAAGATGCATTTGAAATTGGGACATAAAATTTAACTGATATTTTTGCTTCTATATTTTGTTTAGCAAGAGAAAATACCTGCACAAACCCAATTTGATCAATTTCCCTAACCAATGCATCATTGCCAGAAATTGGTATAAATTCTTTTGCTTTTACAATTTTATTATCTTGCTTATTGTCTTTTATTTCCATGCGAGCGCTTAAATCATAGGCAATAATTTCTCTTTGCGGCAGGCTGATAATTGGCTGCAAGTAAAAATTCACTCTCTTATCTTTTATTGC
This sequence comes from Hyphomicrobiales bacterium, assembly GCA_026989045.1. GTDB lineage: Bacteria > Pseudomonadota > Alphaproteobacteria > Rhizobiales > Devosiaceae > S141-66. The sequence goes on from JALSJY010000027.1 coordinate 5,225, forward strand.
TTTTTTCACATCAGAAACAGAAATAGATGGAGTTTGAATGTTATTTATATTCTGGTTTTGGCTGGTTTTGATATCAGAATTTTTTACCACCTGTGCAATTTTTTCCTGCTCCTCTTCTATGTGCGCAACCGATTCTGCAACCTGACGAACAAGCGTTCCCAAAACTGAAAAGTCAGCTTCAATAACCTCTAACCTATTGCCTGCTTTTTCATCAGATATGATATTAACGCGCTTAGATAGTATCTGCCCCGCCTTAGCATCAGTTGACAGCAGAGCAGACAAGTCTTCAATAGCCTTTTCAAG
>JALSJY010000028.1 GCA_026989045.1 Hyphomicrobiales bacterium
TCGGTTTTGGAGCTAAGGGTATCACTAAGCACGGATGTTTTTTCATTTAGTGAATCTGTTAGCTGTTTGGCGCTAGAAGTTAGTGTTTCATCGAGCAAAGAAGTTTTTTGCTCGATTGATGTTTGTAGAATTGTAGCCTTCTCGTCTAACACTTCGCCTAATAGAGAGGTTTTTTCATCTAGAGCAATTTCTAATAGATTTGCTGAAGAGTTAAAATCATTGGCATGATTATTAAGTGAAATGATAATTTTTTCACCCTTGCCACCAATCACATTGTCAATTTCTTGCATTCTTGAAGAAAGAATAAGTGATACTTCATCAACACGAGCGTTTATACCAAGTAGAGTATTTTCGCCAGCTTCATCAAGTGTTTTGCGCATTTGCTCAGTTACATCATCTGCTGCGCCACCAATTTGAATTAGCGAGCTGTTTAGGCGAGAATCCATGGTGTTAAATTTAATTGATAATGATTCATCAAGATGGCTGGCTATTGAGCCAATCATCTGTTCTGCCTCTTTGCTTTTATTGCTTAAATCGTCAGCAATACGCGAGCCAACAGCATCTAATATTGTGCTAGCATTATCTGCGCTGGTTTCAAGTTGTGCTATAACAACTGAGCCAGCTTGATCTAGAGAAGATGTAAGTTCTTGTGACTTAAGTTCAATTGATTGTGAGATTGATGCACTGCCTGAGTTCAGGCTTTCATTCATTGAAAATAATCTTTCGTCTAACGCGCTGGTTAGCTTTTGCGTGTTGTTAGTAAAGTTATTTTCAATAGAGCTGGCTCCCTCTTCAAGCGTAAGTTCAAGCCTTTCAGCGCTCATATCAATAGAGCTAAGAAGGTCAGTGGTGCGATTATCCATCAGAGTGACGAATGCTTCAGACTTTTCATCAAAACTGGCTTCAAGTAAATTGGTAGTATTTTGCAAAGTCTGAGTTATGTCTTGGCTCTGAGCGCTAATTACACTTGATAGGGAGCTACTTGCTTTATCCATATCCTCAATCATCAAGGTGTGAGCTTGAGCAATTGCATCACGCACACGATCAGAATTAGTAATTACGCTGTCACGTTGGGCGCTAAGCTCCTCGATTAGTGAACGAAGACGAGATTCATTATTTGAATAGGTGTTTTCAAGCGATGTTACTTCATTATGAACCATAACTTCTAATTCGCCTGCGCGGGTGAGGGCGCGATCTAGGCCATCTCCAAGTGCATTAACTTCACGGCGAACGGCTTGGCCAACGCTTGCAATTTTATCAATGGCATAAGTTTCAGGCTGGGCAAGGCTAATAGCAACTTCAGTCATAGAGTTTGCCGCCATGCGTAAATCAGCAGCGCGTCGCATAAGAATTGCTAATGCAAAAAATGCTAGAATAGGTAAAAATACGATAGCTAAAAGAGAATAAAATTCAACAGTAGTAGAAAACGGAACTAATTTGGCAATATTAGTTAATTGGTCGCCATATCTAAGCCAAGCAGCAAATCCAGTTGCGCCAAGCCAGAGGATTGAAAAAAGAGCGGCAATCCAAAAAGGAGAAGAAGAGGGTTTGTTTTGAAGTTTATATAATAAATTAGATGGATCATTGCGGTTAGCTACATCTGCACTCTTGTCAAAATCAAAGCTAGCATCGTTCGCTGTTGATTCTGTCTTATTAGCAATTTTTTTAGCAACACTCTCCCTTGCTGATACACGTTCTTTTGCATCAGATGCTTTTGCTTTTGCATCAGATGATTTTGCTTTTGCATCTGAGGTTTTTTTTGCATCATTTTCATTAAAGATAGAATCTTTAAGAGCGCTCTCAACCGCTGAAAAAGCTAATGTTGCAGGGTCGGTTTTTGGTGATGTAGTTTGTTTAGCCATAATAATCAAAACTCTTGCTTTTCATGGCTTAAATGCCATGGTGTAACCAAATAAACATAGCGAAACGAGCATTATAGCAAAATCACTAAAGTGATAAAACTAAATTAGCAGACATAATAACCTACTTTATAACAATCAGCCCGCGCCGCCGTGCGCTGGAAATTTATATTATTTATAAAGTAGAATTGCCATTTCGGGAAGCCCTTTTAACAAAAGGTTAACTTTTATTAAAAAATGGTTAATTTTTGAGTTGTGGTTGGGGAAAACCTGCTTAAAGCAATCTTATTTGGTTGGCATCAAGCTATAAAAAGTAACAAAATATAGGTTCATTTTATATTTTAGGTTATAAATATTGCTAAAATACTTTTTGAACATTATATCCAAGCAATAATATATCAATGTGATAATTGACATGAATAATTAAAACAAAAGCCTTTCGGAGAAAAATTTAATGACTAAAATTGTTTTTGTTGAAACAGATGGAACACGCCATGAGATTGACGCTAAAAATGGCGCAACTATTATGGAGGTTGCTATTCAAAATGACATAAAAGGCATTGTTGGTGAATGCGGGGGTGCATGCACTTGTGCGACATGTCATGTTTATGTTGATAGCGAGTGGAGTGAAAAAACTGGTGATCCATCAGCAATGGAAGAGGATATGTTAGACTTTGCTTCAGATGTGCGTGATAGCTCTCGTCTTTCATGTCAGATAAAAGTATCCGATGAACTTGATGGTCTAGTGGTGCATGTGCCAGCAAGGCAGGGTTAATTAGCTTTTCTTATTCCATTAGAAAATATAGTTGCTAGCATAACTCCAAGACTTGTTAAAATCATTCCGAAAATTTGCAGCAGGTTTAAAACCTCTCCAAATAGGAAATATGCAATTATCACAGTAACTACAGGCACAAGGTAAAAATAAGAGGCGACCTTGGTTGCCTCACCCGCCTTTATCATCATCATTAGCAATAAAATAGCGCCAATTGATAAAACCAAAATCAGCCAAACAAAAGCGAATATCAACTCACCATTCCAATCGAAATGAAAACTCTCAAAAATCAGGGCAATTGGTAGGGAAACTAAAAGTGCGCCAAAATATTGTAACCAAATTGTGCCAACTAGAGTTTGATTGCTATTGTATTTTTTTTGTAAAACTGCGCCAAGACTAAATGCAATAACTCCCCCAAGAACTATAAGAGCATTTACTAAGCTATTTATATCTAAGCTGTTGGTTTCGTTTGGGAAAAGAACCAAGAAAACACCAATAAGCCCAATTATTAGACCAATTATCTGAGCCCTTGTTATTTTGTCGCCAATGATATTTGTTGCAAAAAAAGCTGTAATCATAGGTTGTAGGCCAACAAGAATGCCTGCATAACCAGCGGGTAAGCCGTTTTTTATAGCTAAAAATACTGCCCCGAGATAGATTGTATGTATTAACACGCCAGATAATAGGGCGAGGTAAAAAGAAATGCCGCTCGGCCAGTTTACCTTTATAAATATTATAACAAAGCCAAGTAGGAAAAGAGTTACAGCAAAACGAATACTTAGGAATGAAAAAGGCTCTGCATAAGGCATGGCATATTTCGCCCCAATAAAGCCTGTTGCCCAGAGCAGAACAAAAGCTAGTGGAATATATTGGGTAAATGAGGTGATTTGTTTTTTTTGTTTTATCATAAATTGTTTATACACTTCAAAAGCATTAAACCAAGCTATGAAAATATTAAGTAGAATATTAAGGCAAGATATGTCTAGTAATAGTTAAATCTAATGGATCTTATGAAAAACTTAGATTACGGTTGGTTTTTGTGTAAATAGAGTTTAATTAAATCAAAAAATCAGTTGGTTTATTGCTGATTATATCAAATTTTAATTTAAAGGAATTATTTAAGATGCCTTATTCTTGGAAAGCAGTTGCTTATGGTGCGGTTTCCGCCATTCTAACAATGGTCGTTTTGCAATATCTTGTTGAATTGATAGAATATGATGTTAATCAATTAGTTATTGGTGGCATTGCAGGCATGGTTGGCGCTTTTGTGCTGGGGCAAATTAACAATAAAGATAAAGAGTAATTATTATGACAAAATCTGAAATTTCTACCGATGTGGTAATAATCGGTGCAGGACCCGTTGGCTTGTTTGCGGTGTTTGAGCTTGGACTGCTTGATTTAAAATGTCATTTGATTGATATTCTTGATCGCCCCGGGGGGCAATGCGCTGAGCTTTATCCTGAAAAGCCAATTTATGATATTCCAGGTTTTCCTGTAATTTCAGGCCAAGAGCTTACCGATAATCTTATGAAACAGATTGAGCCTTTTTCTCCGCAATTTCATTATAATCGTATGGTTGAGAATGTTGAAAAGCTTGAAGACGGCAGTTTTAGAGTGACGACTGATGAGGGTGAAATATTTTTAGCTCCTGTTGTAGTAATTGCGGCAGGTGGTGGCTCATTCCAGCCAAAACGTCCTCCTGTTGAAAATATTGAAGCTTATGAGGGTAAGTCGGTGCAATATTCGGTGCGCCGCATTGAGGAGTTTAGAGATCAAGATGTGATGATTGTTGGTGGTGGTGATAGTGCGCTTGATTGGGTGCTTAATTTACAACCTATTGCTAAGTCGATAACTCTTGTGCATCGTCGTGATGTTTTTCGTGCAGCCCCTGCTTCGGTCAAGGAAATGCTGGCATTAGATGAAGCTGGTAAGATTGACTTTATACTGGGTCAAATTGCTTCACTGGAAGGTGAGGGGGGCGAGCTTAGTGCGGTTAATATAAAGACCAAACAGGGTGAGATTAAAAATATTAAAACTACACGCCTGCTGCCTTTCTTTGGTCTTACGATGAAGCTTGGGCCTATTGCTAATTGGGGTGTTGAGCTTAATGATAATCTGATTGCGGTTGACACTGAAAAATTTGAAACTTCGATAAAGGGGCTTTTTGCTATTGGCGACATCAATCATTATCCTGGAAAGTTAAAGCTGATTTTAAGCGGCTTTCATGAAGCAGCACTTATGTCGCAACGAGCTAAAAAGATTATTTCACCTGATGAAAGAGTGATTTTTCAATATACTACCTCATCAACTAAACTACAAAAGAAATTAGGCGTGAAATGAAGATTTTCGTAACCGATTATGATGGCAAAACCCATGAACTTGAAGCGCTAGAGGGCTGGCGAGTGATGGAAATTATTCGCGACTGGGGTCTTGATATGAAGGCGGAATGTGGGGGCGCATGTGCCTGTGCGACTTGTGAAGTCTATGTTGATGAGGATTGGTTTAATAAGCTAAAGCCAGCCTCTGATGAAGAAGAAAATATGCTTGACCAAGTGCCTGATGTTGAGAGCAATTCTCGCCTTTCTTGCCAAATAATAATGAGTGAAGAGCTGGACGGATTAAAAGTAACATTAGCGCCAAACTCTAAAAGCTAGATCTGAAAATGGAATTGGTTATATC
>JALSJY010000029.1 GCA_026989045.1 Hyphomicrobiales bacterium
GCTAAAGGGCTTACCTCGCGGTTTGCCATCAGAAGACTTGCCGCCAAAAGACTTGCCATCTCTTGATCTGTCGCCTCTTGGCTTATCACTTCTTGGCCTGTCACCTCTTGGCCTGTCACCTCTTGGGCGCTCATCTCTATCACCGCGTTTGCGATCAATCCGAGCATGCGCTCCCTTGCGCTCATACTTACCATCACCATCATCATCTGGTTTTTTGCGCTTAGCTTGCGGGGTAAATTCTTCTTTACCGCGCTTTCCGCCAAAATGCACAATGCGCTTTTCTTTTTCTTCAGGCACATATTCAGGGCGTGGTTTATATTCAAAATTACCTTTGCGGTGCGGAGCGGGCTTACGTGCTTTTGTTGCCCCCCCTGCCACTTCTTCTGGCTCACCAGTATGACCATGAGCCTTTGCTTCTTCTTTTTTTACTATTTTTTCTTTTGCTATTTTTTCTTGCCGTTTTTTGCCAAATCTTTTGTTTGGATTAAGCTTTGCCTGCGCCTCATCAAAAACCGCATCATCTGGTAATGGGCTATCAAAATCGACCCCTGCTTCCACAGCAAGCCTTTTGCCCAATTGCTCACGCAAAATGCGACTTTTCACTACACTCACGCTACCAATTGGTAAATCACTAAGCATAAAAGGGCCATAAGAAGTTCTAATAAGCCTGTTCACTTGCAAGCCAAGTGCAGATAAAACATTTTTAATTTCGCGGTTTTTACCCTCGCGAAGCGCAACATTTAGCCAGACATTAGCCCCTTTAGAGCTTTCTAATTTAGCATCAATTGAGCCATATTTAACTCCATCAACTAACAAGCCATCTTTTAATTTATCAAGTCGCTGCTGAGTGATGGAGCCATGCGCCCGCACCCTATATTTACGCAACCAGCCAGTTGCTGGCAACTCAAGCACACGCTTTAAACCGCCATCATTGGTGAGTAATAACAACCCTTCAGTATTTATATCTAAGCGACCAATGCTTAAAACTCGCGGAAGCCCGTGTTTTTCTAATTCCTTAAAAACTGTTAATCGCCCCTCGGGGTCTTTTTCTGTCACCACAAGGCCAACAGGTTTATGATAAAGCCAAACTCTTGTGCCTTGGCGCTCATTAAGCGGTTTTTCATCAACCACAATTTTATCTGTTTCACTAACATTAAAAGCAGGTGTGCGAATAATATTTCCATTCACTGCAACTCGGCCAGCGTTAATCCAACTTTCTGCTTGCCTACGAGAACAAAGACCAGCACGTGCTATTACCTTAGCAAGACGACTACCAGTGGCAGGCTTTTCACTGCTCTTGTTATTTTGGGCATCACTCATGCCTTTTTCCAATCAATTTTATGGTGCTAATTTGCTAGCAGTGCCTTGCGAATAGCAGGTGGACAGCGCGGATCTTCAAGCGGCACGAGATCGCCATTCTCAGCCAAACAAATCAAGTTAACATCACCAACAACAGTAAAATACTCATCAGCTGGTAAATATAGCGGACGCTCTACATTTTGTGACATTTCAACTCTTGCAGCTTTCATGCGCGCAATAAGTTTATTGCTTTCTGCTTCAGTTAACGGGCGACCACTAAGTGTGCGCAAATCAACCACGCGAGCATCACGAAGACGAATAATATCCTCTTGCGTTAAGCCAGAGGCATCAATTTGAACTTTATCAGAATCAACAGGTAATAGGTCAGCACTTGCAGATTTTGGCTGTGGTAAATTTGCTGTATCCCTTGGCAGGGCTAATGGCGCGCGCGGAGTTTTTATTGTCTCTTTGCTTTCACGATCAATTATACCAACCCCCTTTAGGGTCTCCGTGGCAACCTCGCGCTCAAATGTAGCAAAATCAACCAGCGCATTTGTGCCTTCAGAAGTAACACAGGCGCTAAGTGCAATTAAAGCAGAGCCTATAAAAACCACTTTTAAAAAACCAGCTAATCCACGCTTTAGGATATACATATATTCTTCCTCAAAATAATGGGATACTCAAAACTCCCCAATTAAAAACATCTATAGCCTAAGTTTACCCTTAGCGCAAAGCAGATTTAATCAAATAGATAAATATAGATTTTGGCATCATTAAGATGATTAAACAAACTATGATTTTTCTGAATTAGACTTTATTTTATTTGAAGGCAAAACCATTTCAAGAATTAACAATGTCACTCCAATAAATATTACTATATCTGCAATATTATTCACAAAAACCGACCTACCTAAAATATGTAAATGAAAAAAATCAGCCACAGCACCATAGAGAAATCTATCTATAATATTAGAAATTGCGCCGCCAACACAAAGCGCTAGCCCAATTCTGGTGATGGTATTTTTTTCTTTCACCCACCAAATAACCAATATTAACAGGGCAGCGCCAATTATTATAGATAAAAAATAGGGGGGTAGGTTTTTGAATAGGCCAAAAGACACACCCCTATTCCAAATAAGCACATAATCCAAGAATGAGGTGACTTTTACCATCTCGCCACCCGACCAGCCAGCTATATCAATTTGAAAAAATTTATGCGCTCTATCGATTAAAAAACCAAATAGACCAAATATCAAACTTATTGTTGCTGACTTGCTCATTCAGTATCCGCTCATTATGTGTCCAAAAGCCCAGCGTCTGCAAGTTCACGCATTGCTTTGGCATCACGTGGGGAAATGTCAGGGTAATCTTTGTCTGATCCAACATCATTTGAGAATTTCCAAGAGCGCTCACAACGCTTGCCTGTTGCTCTTTCAAATACTACTGAAACACCGGCTATATCCTCAAGTCTAAACGCCTCAATCGGCCCTTCATTTTGAATGATTTCAATATCAGAAGTAATGCAGATTTCTGCCATATCGCTATCATGTTGCGCGACAAACAGGTCAGTATCGGAAATATAGACTTTAGGTGCGGCTTCAAGTGATGAGCCGATATTTTTTTCTTTACGCTCAATTTCTAGCGCTCCAGTTACCACACGACGAATTTTACGAATTTTTGCCCATTTTTGCGCCAACTCCTCATTTTCCCATTGAGCAGGCACGTCAGGGAAGGTCTGTAAATGCACCGATGAATTTTTACCATCATAGCGCTCTAGCCAAATTTCTTCCATTGTGAACACCAAAATTGGCGCAAGCCACACTGTAAGATGATTGAATAATTCATTTAGCACCGTTAGCGCCGAGCGACGCACAATAGAAGAAGGCGCATCGCAATAAAGCGCATCTTTTCTTATATCAAAATAAAAGGCCGAAAGTTCGATATTCATGAAGTTGCTTAAAAGCGAAACGACCTTTTTATAATCATAGGCTAAATTGCTTTTACGAACTTCTTTATCTAACTCGAACAAACGATTAAGCATTAGTTGCTCAAGCTCTGGCATGTCTTTTTGCGCCACCGCTTCTTCTTTGTTAAAATGCGCTAAATTGCCAAGTAAAAAGCGGAACGTGTTGCGCATTTTACGATAGGCTTCGACATTATTTTTAAGGATTTCATCACCAATGCGATGATCTTCAGTATAATCAATTGATGCCGCCCAAAGACGCAAAATATCTGCACCATATTGTTTAATGATGTCTTGTGGTGCAACGGTATTGCCTAAAGATTTAGACATCTTAAAGCCCTTTTTATCCATAGTGAAACCGTGTGTAAGCACGCTTTCATAAGGGGCAAAGCCGTTTGTGCCGCAACTTTCAAGCAAAGAAGAGTGGAACCAACCACGATGCTGATCTGTGCCTTCAAGATACATTGAGGCAGGGAATTTTAGGTTTGGCCAGCGCTTTTTATTGCGCAACACAAAAGCATGGGTTGAACCAGAATCAAACCAAACATCTAAAATATCCGTTACTTGCTGCCATTCACTAGGGTCATATTTCTCACCCAAAAACCGCTGTGCAGAATCAGCTTCAAACCAAGCATCAGCGCCCTCAATTTCAAATGCCTCGATAATGCGCCTATTCACCGCTTCGTCTTTAAGGATTTCATCTGTTTCTTTATTGACAAAAACCGTAATCGGCACGCCCCACGCACGCTGGCGAGAAAGCACCCAATCAGGGCGAGTTTCAATCATCGCACGAAGGCGATTACGTCTGGCTTCTGGCACAAATTTTGTGTCATCAATGGCTTTGAGGGCACGATTGCGTAAGGTGTCATTTTCGCCATTGATTTTCTCGCCACCCAAGTTCTTATCCATATAGACAAACCATTGCGGAGTGTTGCGGAAAATTATTGGCTTTTTTGAACGCCAAGAATGCGGATAGGAATGTTTAATGCGATAGCGAGAAAATAAATTATTGCTCTCAATAAGTGCGGCAATCACTCGTTTATTAGCATCGCCCTTTTTGCCCTTATCATCAATAACTCTTGCCGCACCCTCTGGTGCATCAGGACCAAAAAACGGCACGTCTTTAGTATAATATCCAGCTTCATCAACACACATTGGAATTGTTGTGTCTATTTTCTTGGCGCTAATTTCCCATGCTTTGGCATTCCAAATTTCATAATCGTCCATGCCATGACCGGGCGCAGTATGCACAAAACCCGTGCCTGCCTCGTCCGTTACGTGATCGCCCTGAAGCAGTGGAATAGAAAAATTATATCCGCCACCAAATCCTTTGAGTGGGTGAGTACATGCCATTGTTTCTAAATTCTCTGAGGTAATATCAAACAAGCGATTAAATGTTAGCTTTGCCTGCTCGGCACAATTTTGTGCCAAAGCATCGGCAAAAATTAGCCTTTCGCCAACTTGTGGCCCAAACTCATTCTCAGCCGCTATCACTTCATAAAGACCATAAGAAATCTTGTCTGAATAGCTAATTGCCCTATTGGCTGGTATTGTCCAAGGGGTAGTTGTCCAGATAACTACAAAAGCGCCAACATGCGCCCCCTGAGTAACAGGAAACTTAACCCAAATAGCATCAGATTCAACATCATGATATTCAATCTCCGCCTCCGCCAATGCCGTGCGCTCTACCACGCTCCACATCACAGGTTTTGAGCCACGATAAAGCTGCCCCGACATAGAGAATTTCATTAGCTCTTGCGCAATAGTTGCCTCAGCATCAAACGCCATTGTGGTATAGGGATTATCCCATTCACCAACCACACCTAGGCGTTTAAATTCTTCACGTTGCACATCAATCCATTTTGCAGCAAAAGTGCGACATTCTTTGCGAAATTCATTTATTGGCACATCGTCTTTATTCTTGCCCTTAGAGCGATATTGCTCTTCGATTTTCCATTCAATCGGCAAGCCATG
>JALSJY010000030.1 GCA_026989045.1 Hyphomicrobiales bacterium
TTATAACCTCAATAGAATCACCAGCTCCAAAAATATTTTTAATAGGAGCTCGGCTTTCCTCACCTTGAGCAATCTCTTGTTGCAGTGGTTCTTGATGTAAAGCCTCTTGTTGCAAAGATTCTTGCATTTCAGGCTCATCTTGAAGAACTTGTAAGTCTGTTACAACTTCTTCTGCTACAACTTCTTCTGCTACAACTTCTTCTGCTACAACTTCTTCTGCTACAACTTCTTCTACCCTCTTCTCCAATGGAGCTATTTCTTTAGGCGTTTTTATTTGTTCAATTACTTCTTTAGTTGATAGTAAAATAGGCTCTTGTGACATTTCCACTTCATCAACCATAGGTTGCAAAATATTCGTCACCTCAGGAATAACCTCCACTTCCTCCACCTCAGACATAATTGACTCTTGCACTTCTTCATCAGCAGGCTTTTCTTCAACAATTTTATTATTCTTCTCCACTTCAACATCCTGCTCCACCTCAACTTGCACTAAGTCAGGAGTAGGTGCAGGAGAATCAGAATAAACAACAGCCGCTGGTTGTTGCACCTTCACTTCTTCGTTGTTTGATTTTATTTCAGAAAATTCATTCAGAGCTTTAGAAATATAGCTGTTGATTACAATATTAGCACAAGCAAAAATATCGCTCTTATCTTTAATACAAGAGTTGAATTTTGGCGCTATAGCAATTCCTAAAGCTGCTAAAATAGTCGCACTTGCAAAAACTAGGGTAACTAGGGCAGAATTATTTGCCTTGTTTTTCGCCAATATTATTACTCCTAACTACTATTTTACCACCCTGCCGCTTCGCTTTTCATCAATTTATAAGTAATAGATTCATATAATGCCTCAAATGAGGCATCAATAATATTTGGTGAAACACCAATTGTTACCCAACGTTCACCCTCACCATCTTTGCTTTCAATAAGCACCCGAGTAACAGCACCCGTGCCACCATCAAGAATACGCACCTTAAAATCCACCAACTCTAAATCACTGATAAAAGAAGTGAATTTTCCAAGATCTTTACGCATCGCTTGATCGAGCGCATTCACTGGCCCATTACCCTCAGCAACTGACATAAATGTCTCACCATCAACAATAATCTTTACTACTGCCTCGCTAACACTAACCAGTTCGCCACGTGCATTATGGCGGCGCTCAATAGAAGTTCTATACCCCTCTACTTCAAAGAAAACAGGCAGACTTCCAAGTGTTTTATGCGCCAATAATGCAAAACTAGCATCTGCACCATCATAAGAATAACCTCTTGCTTCTCGCTGTTTAACTTCTGCTAACAACTCAGAAAGCTTGGGATCATTTTTATCAACACTAATATTATGCCGTTTTAACGCTGCTAAAAGATTTGATTTTCCAGCCTGTTGCGACACCATGATAGAGCGCTCATTACCCACTTTTTCGGGGTTAACATGCTCATAACAACTTGGGTCTTTAAGTAAAGCCGAGGCATGAATGCCCGCCTTTGTAGCAAAGGCAAAAGCACCAACATAGGGCGATTGCGGCTCTGGCGCACGGTTCAAAATATCATCAAAAGCACGAGAAATATGAGTTAGTTTTTTTAGTTGATTTTCACTTATTGATAACTCAAAATCATCTCTAAAACCGCTCTTTAACATTAAACTTGGTATTAAACTAATTAGTGATGCATTACCACAACGCTCGCCAATTCCATTTAGCGTGCCTTGAATTTGGCGCACCCCAGCACGCACCGCAATTAGTGAATTTGCAATTGCGTTACCAGTATCATTATGGGCATGAATACCCAATTTATCACCTGGGCAGACCTGCATAACATCATGCACGATTTCTTCTATCTCAAATGGCAAAGTGCCGCCATTTGTATCACAAAGCACAATCCAGCGAGCACCCGCATCAAATGCAATTTTTACGCAAGCTTTGGCATAATCAGGATTGGCTTTATAGCCATCAAAAAAATGCTCACAATCAAGCATTGTCTCTTTGCCATGCTTGATTGAAGCAGTGATTGATTGCTCAATCGAAATTAGATTTTCTTCAAGCGATATACCAAGCGCCAATTTAACCTGTTTGTCCCATGCTTTTGCAACAAAACATATTGCATCTGATTTAGCATCTAAAAGGGCTTTTACCCCAATATCATTCTCAATAGAACGCCCTGCTCTTTTAGTCATTCCAAAGGCAGTAAAAACAGCATTTTTGGTTCGCTTTTTGCTAAAAAATTCATCATCAATAATGTTAGCTCCAGGGTAGCCACCCTCAACATAATCAATGCCCAATTCTTCAATCAGCTTAGTAATAGCAATTTTATCAGCCAGTGAAAATTCAATTCCGCTGGTTTGCGCACCATCTCTTAAGGTCGTATCAAATAGATAAAGACGTTCTTTACTCATAAAATTCTCTCAGACTAATTTAGTTTAACAACAAGGAAAATAAGAATTCCCAGCACAATGATTATTTTACTAGCAATAGTAACTTTTAACCACATTGGCATAGCTTGCTTCTTATGATGGCTCATCATAATCACTCCCTTTTGGCCAGATTTTTATTTCATAATCTGGGTGTTGATTTGAATATACACTAGTTAGAAAATTCTGCCATTCCTCACTCACTTCATGCTTAATAGGCAGGCTGCTTAAATTATCATAAAACTCTAATTTATCGCTCAGGTTTACTTGAATTACTGGTGCTATTTTTGTTGGATCATCAAAAGCACCAATAGAAAACTCAAGTCCAAATTCCGTTTCATAAGCTAATGGCGTGCCACATTTTTCGCAAAACCCACGCCGTGCAACGTTTGAACTAGCGAACCACTTTGGCTCACCACGAGTAAAACACCCATCTTTAACCTCAACCAGCGCCCCAAAAAAGCTACCATAAGCTTTTTGACACATTCGACAGTGACATATTGAGGGACGAGCAAATTCACTAACAGCAAAGCGCACCGCACCGCATTGGCAACCACCTGTTAGAATTTTACCCACTTTTTAGCTCCCACTTAGTTATTCTCTCACCCGTTTTTTCTTCTTTGCTATCTTTAAGAGAAATACCCTTAGTCGCTAAATCATTGCGGATTTCATCGGCCTTTGCCCAATCCTTTTCTTTGAGTGCCTTTAAGCGCAAGGAAATTTGCTGTTCGATATATGCAATATCAACATTTTCATCTTGTTTATCATTAGCACTCTGCCACTCTTTCATTGAATCAAAACTAACTAGCCCTAATAGTTGCAAAGAGCCGAATAGCCTTCCCCCATTGTGGAGTTTTTTGCCTGAGGCGTGGCGGTGTAAATTTGAGATAACCCCTGACATATCTAAGTCATTTGCCAGCGCCGCTAGTAATTTTGAACAAGGGCCAAGAGCTTCTATTTCTTGGCGGTTTTTTTCTTCAAAAACCAAACCAAGGTTAAGAATTTTCTCTTTCCATTTTGTGAGTATTTTTTGTGCTTCTTCTAACCTTGCAACAGAAAAATCTATCGGCTCTTTATAATTTGTCATCAACATAGCAAGGCGTAACACATCACCCGCCCATTTTTTGCCGCCAAATTTATCAGTTTCTAGTAGTTCATTTATGATGATGAAATTGCCAAGGCTTTTGGACATTTTCTGCCCTTCTACTTGCAAAAAACCATTATGTAGCCAATAGTTAGCCATTTTATCATTATCATGGGCGCAGCATGATTGCGCTATTTCATTTTCATGATGGGGGAAAATTAAATCCAGCCCTCCACCATGAATATCAAAAACCTCACCAAGCAAGGCCTCGCTCATCACTGAACATTCAAGATGCCAACCCGGACGACCCCTGCCCCATGGGCTATCCCACCCCGGTTCATTTTCACTTGAGAGTTTCCACAAAACAAAATCACCAGCATTTTTTTTATGTGCGTCAACTTTTATTCGCGCACCAGCTTGCTGCTCATCAATTTTACGCCTAGACAAAGCTCCATAATTTGACATTGAAGAAATATCAAATAACACCTCACCACCAGCAACATAGGCATGATTTTTTTCAATCAATTTCTCAATCATAGCCAACATGCCAGCAATATGATCGGTTGCAAATGGCTCAAAACTTGGCTCTAAACAACCCAAAGCCTTTACATCTTTATGATATTGCTTTGTAGTTTTTTCTGTTACTTTTTTAATAGCATCATTAAGTGCAAGCTCAGGATAATCACGCGCCGCACGGGCATTTATCTTATCATCAACATCAGTGATATTACGCACATAGGTTACATGATTTTCGCCATAAACATGGCGCAAAAGACGAAAAACAACATCAAAAACTATTGCAGGGCGAGCATTGCCAATATGCGCATAGTCATAAACCGTCGGCCCACAAACATACATGCGCACATTATTTGCATCAATTGGCAAAAACTCTTCTTTTTTGCGAGTTAGCGTATTGTATAATTTTATCTTAATAGTCATTTTTCTTTGCCCTAAACTTACTGAAGCATTCAGTGCTTAAGCGCAGATTATATTTCTTAAAAAAGATAGGTAAAACCGCACTCACCACCAATGAAGGTCAGCTAATAATAATACAGCCAATGTTGCATACTCTTGAAACGGTTTTCATAAACTATATAGGCACTTAAAAAACATAAAAATCAAGCAAATAAATTAAACAGAGCAAGCTTAAATAACTTGTTAAGTTAAATTTCAAATCAAAATAAACATCGTCACCTTTTTGGTTTAATTTTCCTCTTATATGTTTTATTATACATTTTTTGGATATTATCTTAATTCTAACCTCATTTTTTTGAGATAAGGAAGCCTAGATACCTAAAAACAACCAGTTAAACAGATGAAAAAGGCTAAACCACATGCTCGCCAACTATTTCAAAGCGTTGCATATTATAATGTTTTCATTCGTTATATTTTTCTCCCTATTCTATGCAAATGATGCTTATGCACAAACAAAAAGCTGCTCTTCATTAAGTAACAGCGTGCGCTCACTCGAAAGAAATCGTGACTTTAGAGCTTTAGCAAAAAACACTCAAGCGGCAAAGAATTTACAAAAATCTCTAAAAGATACTGAAAGGAAATTTGTTAGAACTGGTTGCCAAAAAGTTTTGAAAGCAAAGAAAAAACTAACTGGTCAATGCCGTTCTCTAGCAAGAATTATTATTAGAGGAAGGAGTGACCTTAAAAAATTACAGG
>JALSJY010000031.1 GCA_026989045.1 Hyphomicrobiales bacterium
ACAACATTTACCGCAGGAGTTACACGCTTTCATTGTTTGATTGTCTTTATATCGATGAAAGGCTCTAAAATAGTCTATCTAGCGGTATTTTTATAGCCCACCCCCCCTCTTTTTCGCTGTTTTGTATATTTATTAGATTACAAATCATACAAAAAGATAGGAGTGACATGCCGTTGAGTTAGACCTAAGCAACTGATTTATAATAAAAATAATACTCCTCATACTGGTGAATACCAGTATCCATTTACGATCAGGCGATGTTTCAACCGTGGATTGCGGTCTTCACCGCAATGACGAGCTAATAACTAGACTATGTTGAACCCGCAAAAACAATGACTTGTAGCTTAATTCAACGGCATTGAAGGGGGTGACAAATTTATTATTGTAAACCCATGCTTGCCTGATGCATGCTGGTTTTACATATCTATGTTCAACAAGGAGAATAAGAAATGCCAATATCACGAGCTAGCAAAGAAGTAATCCAAACGTTCTTAACGCAAAATACAGACTGGGTTCTTAAAGAAAATAAACTCCATAGAGAATACCAATTTAAGAACTTTGTTGAAGCTTTTAGTTTTATGACTCAAGTTTCTGTCATTGCTGAATTACAAAACCACCATCCTGAATGGTGCAATGTTTACAATAAAGTTGTGATTGATTTAACAACACATGAGGCTAACGGGATTACTGAACGTGATTTTTTATTAGCAATAGAAATGGAACGTATTGCATCTAACTAGGATTTTTAGCAGGTTTTTACAACATATCCGCTATTCTTGTGGCTTTCACCATCTCCGTCTTAACCCCAGCATTTAAAACCGCGTCACTTGCCACGATATTCACCTGCTCTTTTGCGCGTGTTATCCCTGTGTAGATCAATTGTCTGGTAAGTAGAGGCATAACTTCGTGTGGTAGTACTAATAACACTTGATTAAATTCTGAGCCTTGGCTTTTGTGAATGGTCATTGCCCATGTGGTCTCATGAGCAGGTAGTCTTACGGGGGCATAGCTTTTGAACTCCCCTTCTTCACTGCTCGGAAAATACACTTTCGTCTCACTGTTTCGAGTTAGTGTGATGCCTGTATCGCCGTTAAATAAACCTTTGCTGTAACTGTTTTGGGTAATCATTACGGGACGACCGTGGTACCAATTTTGTGCTTGCGCTTGACCAAAACTCGCTCGCTGCCTAATTAAGCCTTTTTTAGCCAATGATGTTTCTATGCGTGTGCTTAATGTGGTGCTTCCGTTTAAGCCTCGGCGTAGCGCGCAAAGAATTCTGTATTCATTGAAAGCTTTGAATATCTCGGTGATAGTTGAATTAGGGCTATTTAAAATCTTGAAATAGTTATCCCACGGGGCGGTTAAATCATTGGGGAGTTGCTTGCCTGCTAAGATGCTTGGCGAGAGTAGATTACAGTCTATCTTTGTTTCGTCTTTTAGCGTTTCAAGTAAGGTTTTGCTGTCTCCTTTATTGGCTGTTAGGGCTAGTTGACCGATTGTACTGCCTTTTTTGAAGCGGTAGTTTTTTTGTAGGGTGACTATGTGAGTTTGCCGAGTTTGAGACTCCAAATTCCCATCTAGATTCTCCCCCCTCCCTAGCCCTCCCCCCGCTGGGGAGAGGGGATTTTTTTCTTTATTGCTTAGATTGTTGTTTATATTGTTGTTTATATTGTTGTTTAGACCTTCGCACATATCAGCGAATACTGAGCCTGTTTCTACCGATGAGAGTTGGTCTTTATCACCGATTAGGATGAGTTTGGCGTGTCGTGGCACGGCTTCAATGAGTTTTGACATCATGGCAATATCAATCATTGAGGCTTCATCAACTAACACCACATCAGCATTGAGTGGGTTATTGCAGTTGTGTTTGAATATTACTTTTTCGGGTATGAAGCCTAGTAATTTATGCAGGGTACTGGCTTGTGTTGGCATCTGTGCTTTCACATCATCTGACAATTCTAGCTTATTTTGTACCTCACTAATGGCATCTAACATTCTTATGGAGGCTTTGCCTGTTGGGGCGGCTAAAAGGATATTTAAGTGATTATTATTTAACCCACCCCCCCCTTTTTTCGATGATTTGTATTTAGAAGCACCCTGCAAGTTATGTAGCTCAATCAACAAAGCTAAAATCTTTGTAATGGTTGTCGTCTTCCCTGTACCTGGACCACCTGAAACGATTAAAAACTGATTCTGCAAAGCGTGTTCTGCAGCTACTTTTTGCCAATCAATTTCATCATTTTTGTTCTCACTATCACTTGCATCTATATTTGATGAAAAATAATGGCTTAAGCGTTCTTGCGCCCAATCTTCATCTAGCTCTGCAATTTCTAAACGTGATTTGATTTGTTCTGCCAATTGTTGCTGATATTGCCAATAGCGTCTTAAATACAAATAGCCATTGTCTAATATTAACGGTTTGTAATCCCCTGCTTCACCTACCACGTGAGTTTTTAATAATTCTTCTTGTTGAGCCGTGCTACATTCAATCGCAATTTGACCTTCGCGGGTGTGTTGGCTGATTTCTAGCGTGCAGTGTTTTAGGATTGGGTTTTTCTCGCCACTATTTTGATCACCATTCAATTCGTGCAGTAAGTCTGAAAGTTGATGATCTAGCGCTTCGTAAGTTTTCTCCTCTCTCGGCGGATATGCTTCATTTGTTGGTGGATTGTCAGCAAATAAATCCATTGTTAATTGTTCACTCATGATGCTTTACCCACTATTGACATACTAATAAAGGCGCCATAAATAAGCCATCTAATGCCGTAATTAATGCTAGGCTGGGCTTATTATAATAAATGCCACCCCCCCCCTTTTTCGTGGTTTTGTATTTTTCTGCAGGGAGCATCCCACGTATAAAGAGGTAATAAGCACCTCCGCTATGCGTCTCCCAACTATACCCTGCTACACGCTTTTTAAGGTAACGATGCAGTGCCACGCTGTAGAGCAAATACTGCAAATAGTAATGTGAATCTGCCATGGCTGTCATCAAACTTTCTTGGCCATAATCGGGCAAGGAATTAGATTTATAATCGACAATATAATAAAGACCATTATGCTCAAAAATCAGATCAATAAAGCCTTTAAGATAACCCTCGACTTGTTCAAAACTTAAGCTATTTACAGCATCACGCAATAATTGATCTTCTTGTGGTAAGTATTTGAATAGTATTTGTTTTAAGTCATCAATTTGTAAGCGTTCAAGCGGTAGATAAAACTCCATTTCATCAAGGCGTTTTTCATGGCTTAACTGCTCTAAACTAAAGCCTTCAAACAGTTCCGTTTGCAAAGAATTTTCCATTAACAAGGCTGCAGATGTTTGGTGCTTTCCATCAAAGCCCCACTTACTCAAAATACTAGAGATTATTTCCGACTGTTCATTCACAGGCACAATGAAATCCAAGTTTTCATATATTTCATGCAGGGCAGTACCTGCTGTTGAGCCGCGAGGGAATTCATCTTCGGCTTGCTCATTGCTCGCACTCGGCACATTGGAATCATGGTCAGGAGATTCTGCATGCGCGCCAGCAGTCAAACCACTAAAGCTGGTGACTTGTGCTTGAGATTTTATTTCTGCACTAAAGCTTTTTGCACTTAGATTTTGCTCTATTTTGGGTGTTTGATAACGCTCATTCAAATCGCTAGAAAAATCACTAAAGCTATTAAGACTTATCCTTCCCTCTCCTTCTTCAACTAATTTATCTAGCTTCACCTTATACGATGAGAAGAAATTAGCTTTTTGCTCTTTTGCCGCTTTTGAATTTCCCGAGGGTATTGTCTCACCGTCACTTAATAACCAACCTAATGCCGTTCTATCTGGGTTCATATTGATTGCTTCAGTAAAGGTAACCACGGTGCATTGGTATTTTGCACGCGTTAATGCCACGTATAATAAACGCGCTTCTTCTGCCTTTTCTTCTGCTATTTTGATTTTTTTATGTTCATCGGCATTGCTTGAACCAATCTCTAAACAGGCGCTATCATCTTGATAAAAACTAAAGATACTGTCTTTGAACGATGCGCCACTCATGCCTACAAAAGGCAAATAGACAATCGGATATTCCAAGCCTTTGGATTTATGAATGGTGACAATTTTTACCAAATTCGCATCGCTTTCTAAACGTAACTCTTTTTCAGAACCGTTCGCTTCTTTTTGTTGCTGTTGTAACCAGCGCAATACCTCTTCCATATTGAGTGAAAACTGTTTGCTTTGGTGATGAATAAGCTCAGACAAATGTAAAACATTGGTTAAACGACGCTCACCATCAGGGTACGCCAATAAGCGTTGATGGATAGTTTCAGACGTCATCAAACTTCGCATCATCGGTAAGAAGCCTTGTTTTTTCCATTGAAAATGCCAATTTTGTATTTTTAGCAAAACATCTTCCCACGCATGACTATCCTCATCAAAAGCTAATAAATCTTCAGATTGATAGCCAAGTAACTCGGTGACTAATGCACGGCGCACTTCATCTTCGCGTTGCGGTTCAACAATCGCAGTAAGCAAATGCAAAACCTCTCCTGCCTCATGCGTTTCGTAAATACTGTCTTTACTGCTTTGAACACTGGCAATGCCTCGCTGATTTAGCGCCTGTTTTATTAAGTCTCCCTGTGTGTGCGAGCGAATTAAAATAGCGATATCGCCGCCCATAATGGGCGAGTCTCCAATTTTGGCTCCACCTTTATCAGTATCAGCATCAGCAGCACTATTTAAAAGTGATGCGATCTCGCCAGCCACAGCATTGGCAATATCCTTACGAATATCCTCTACTTTCGGCTTCTCTTCACTCCTCATTTCACTCGGAACATAATTCCACAACCGTAAAGGGCTGACATTATTAGGCGTGATAAGTTTGTCGCTTACGCGATCTCCAGCATCGACTGTTTGATACTCTATTCCTTTATCCATAAACGGATTATCAGACGAGGCATAAAGTGCATTAAACGCTGATATTAAATCAGGATGCGAGCGCCAGTTTTTATCCAAAGTATATTGCTGTGAGGCATCTTTCTTAGCGCCAAGATAGGTGTGAATATCCCCGCCACGAAAACTATAAATAGCCTGTTTAGGGTCACCCACAAAGAAC
>JALSJY010000032.1 GCA_026989045.1 Hyphomicrobiales bacterium
GGAATGCGGTATGGAAAGCCAACAAACTAGATAATAACAACAATTTGCAAAATGGTTCTATCAGTTTAAGCGATACTAAAAACTCACTTATTATAACTGAAAAATTGCATGTAGCGGTTGATGGTCTTGAAGATGTTGCGGTGATTGCTAGTGAAGATGCTATATATGTTGGTCGGCTGTCAGAGGCGCAAAATGTTGGTGCTATAGTCAAAAATTTAAGCGCCAACCCCAAAACATCTCACTTAACAAAGATCCATCAAACTACCTATCGTCCATGGGGCGGATATTCATCAGTGCTTAATGGTGAGCGATTTCAAGTTAAGCGCTTATTCGTCAAATCTGGCAAACTACTTTCACTACAAAAACACCACCATCGCTCCGAACATTGGGTGGTAGTGCGAGGAACAGCCGAAGTGCAACTGGGTGAAGAAACTCTGATTTTACGTGAAAATGAAAGCATATATATCCCACAAGGCACAATCCATAGACTTTCTAATCCCGGCAAAATATTATTAGAGCTTATTGAGGTGCAATTGGGATCATATCTTGGAGAAGATGATATTATTAGAATAGAAGATGAGTTTGGCAGAAGTTAATAGAAATTTTAATGATTGTTTGGTGTTTGTTTTACTGTGAGGTTTTAATGAATATATCTGTTTTTGGACTCGGCTATGTTGGTTTCACTGCTATGTGCTGTATTGCAAAAGATAAGCATAATGTAGTTGGTTTTGATGTTAACGAAGAAAAAATCAGTCAAATAAACAATGGAATATCACCAATCGTTGAGCTAGGCGTAGATGAACTATTAAAGGCTGGTCTAGAGCAAAACAGGATTATTGCTCGATTAGAAATTGCTCATCATCTTGATGATTGCGATTTAGCTATTGTTTGTGTTGGCACACCAAGTGCAAAAGATGGATCGCATAATTTAAAATATATCAAGGACGTAACAAAGCAAATTGCGCAAGCTGTAAAAAGCAGGCAAGAGACTTCCCCTCTAACTGTTTCCTATCGCTCAACTATACGGCCTGGTACTATGGAGGAAATTATTGAACCAATTTTCATCAAAGAACTTGGCTCTGAGTATCATAATTATATTGAGTTAATTTATAATCCTGAGTTTTTACGTGAATCTAGCGCAATTAAAGACTATTTTGAGCCACCTAAAATTGTTATCGGCACCAAAGATGCAAAGCCGAATGCGGTAATGAATACCCTTTATAAAAATATTTCTGCAACAACATTTAATGTGCATTTCAAAGAAGCAGAAATAACCAAATTTGTTGATAATAGTTGGCATGCTCTTAAGGTAGCTTATGCAAATGAAATTGGAAGAGTATGCTTGGGTCTTGGTATTAGCGCAAAAACAATGCATGAAATTTTTATTTCTGATACCAAATTAAACATTTCACCTTATTATACTCGACCTGGAGGAGCCTTTGGCGGCTCATGCCTGCCTAAAGATGTAAGAGCCTTTCAATTTATTGCTAATGAATGTGAAGCAAATACCTATGTTTTGAACTCACTGATAGACTCTAATGAAGCTCATAAAAAAAGACTTTTTTTACACGCTATGCAAAGTTTAGAACCTAAGGCCTCAGTATTGCTTGTTGGCCTTGCTTTTAAAGCGAATACAGATGATTTGCGCGAAAGCCCTAATGTTGATCTTGCAAGGGATTTATTAAAACATGGCTTCAAGCTTTCAATTTTTGATCCAGCTGTTAAAATATCAAATATTATTGGAGCAAATTTAGACTATGCCAATAAATATCTACCATCAATCTCAAGGCTTCTTGTTTCAAAGCAAACCGCCAATAATACAAATTACGATTGTATAATCATAGCAAATGATACTTATAAACAACTAGATATAGGCTCTTATCAAAACGTCATCAATTTGAACTCACTTACGTAAGATTTTTTAATGACTAAAAAAACAATAGAAAATAAACAGAAAGAGCAAGAGCTTTCTGGTAAAAAAGTTTTGATAATTGTTGAAAACCTTCCTGTTCCTTTTGATCGGCGTGTTTGGCAAGAGGCACGATCATTACACAAAGCAGGTGCGCAGGTATCAATCATCTGCCCAACTGGAAAGGGGCATGAAAAATCTTATGAGCTAATTGAAGGCATACATATTTACCGCCACCCTCTTTTTCGTGATGCCAATGGTGCTTTGGGCTATTTAGTAGAATATGGCACAGCATTTCTCTTTGAAACATTCCTTGCATGGAAAATTTTTTTTCGCCACGGCTTTGATATTATTCATGGTTGTAACCCTCCAGATTTGATTTTTCTTATTGCTTGGCAATTCAAATTATTTGGTAAAAAGTTTATTTTTGATCATCATGATATTAACCCAGAGCTTTTTGAGGCTAAATTTAATAAGCGGGGGTTTTTTTGGAAGTTAATATGTTTTTTTGAATGGCTTACTTTTAAGAGCGCAAATGTAGTTATTGCAACTAATGAAAGTTACAAGAAAATAGCTATTACACGTGGAAGAAAATTATCAAAAGACGTTTTTGTTGTGCGCAGCGGCCCAGATTTATCTCGGGTAAAAAGCGTAACCCCAAGACCTGAAATAAAAAACTCCCGCCAGTTTTTGATAAGCTATGTGGGGGTAATGGGAGATCAGGAAGGTATCGACTTGTTACTAGAGGCAGCTAAATATTTGATTTATGAAAAAGGGAGAAAAGATATACAATTTGCATTGGTTGGCTCTGGTTCTAGTCTTTCTAAGCTTAAGAAATTATCTAAAGAAATGGGCTTATATGATTTTGTTACATTCTTTGGACGAGCACCGGATCAAATTTTATTTGAAACACTCTCAACTGCTGACATTTGTGTTAATCCAGATCGTGTTAATGAAATGAATGATAAATCAACTATGAATAAAATTTTGGAATATATGGCTCTTGGCAAGCCTATTGTACAATTTGATGTAACTGAAGGGCGTTTTAGCGCGCAAAAAGCCTCATTATATGCCAAAGCTAATGATCCTGTTGATTTTGCTCATAAAATTGAGATGCTGTTGAAAGACCCTAAAAAACGTGCAGAAATGGGGGAGTTTG
The DNA here is from genome assembly GCA_026989045.1 of Hyphomicrobiales bacterium. GTDB lineage: Bacteria > Pseudomonadota > Alphaproteobacteria > Rhizobiales > Devosiaceae > S141-66. The sequence continues at coordinate 3,069 of JALSJY010000032.1, forward strand.
GAAGAAAAAGAGTCGAGAGTAAAATGGCATGGGTTTATGAAGAGCCAAAGCTTGTCAAAGCATATCTACATGCAGGCAAATGATATATGGATTTTAATTCAAATAATTTAAACCGATATAGATGGCTGTTTCACCGCCTTATGTCGATGAGTCCACATGAAATATTTCATAGAATAATAGAGCAACAAAAACGCCGTGCAGGTAAATCTATAAATGGTTGGAATAAATTCACTCTTAGAGAAGGGAACTTGCCAATAATTGATATTGATTATGAAAAATTTAGGCAAGCTCCAGAAATTCTTAAAAATGAGTGGGTGAAAATATTTGAACATTCAATAAAAGGTCGATGGATATTCCTTGGTGTTAAGTGGCCAAGTATAATAGGCAATGATATTTGGCACTTGGATCCATTAACAAAAAATATTTGGCCAAAGGATAAATATTGTTTTGATATTCCTTTTCGTCATAAAAAAAATATTGGTGATATAAAATATGTCTGGGAGTTAAATCGGTTGCAATTTCTGCCACCCATTGCGGCGTTGGCTAGGATAAATAATGATAAGAAAGCACAAAATTATTGCCTTGATTGCATCGATAGTTGGATTGATGCAAACCCACCATTCCTAGGTGTTAATTGGGCTTCTGGCATTGAAATAGCGCTTCGCTCTATCAGCATTATCCTCACTGTTTCTTTGCTTGGTAGTGATAAAATACCTGCATCTTTAGCAAAGAAAATCAGAACAGCCCTTAATGCACACGCATTTTGGCTTACTCGTTACCCTTCATTATTTTCATCTGCGAATAATCACCTAATTGCTGAAGCTAGTGCGCTTTACATTTTGGGTGTGGCAATGCCAGATATTCCTAATGCCAAAAAATATCGTGATTATGGCTATAAAGCACTAATAGCTGAATCTGATAAACAGATTTTAGACGATGGTGTTGGAGCAGAGCAATCGCCAACATATTCTGCTTTCACGCTTGAATATTATCTTTTGTGCCTTCATATAGGCAAAAATACAGATAAGCCTTTTCCAAAAAAACTGTATGAACGATTGTGTTTGGCAGGTGAGTGTTTGAACTGGTTTAGCGATGATGGTGGCAACCAGCCGCGAATTGGTGATGATGATGAAGGTAGGGTAATCTATTCCTCTCTTAGCCATGAAAGTCACTATGTGTCTTCGGTTCTGGGTTGTTTGTCATCTATGCTTGAAAGGCCTGATTTAACTCCGCCAAAATATGAAACGCATTTGAGAAATTTGATATTAGGAAAGCCTAAAGAAAACACTATTTCTCCTTCAGGGTTTCGCATATTTAATGATGGTGGTTATTCTGTTTGGCGTGAGAGAGTGAATGATAAAAATATATTAGCTATTATGGATCACGGTCCTTTGGGTTATCTTTCCATTGCCGCTCATGGGCATGCAGATGCGTTGGCACTTTGGCTGCATATAGATGACATTCCAGTTTTTATTGATGCAGGCACTTATCTTTATCATTCTGGCGGTGAATGGCGCGATTATTTCCGTAGCACGAAGGCGCATAATACACTCACTATTGATGATAAAAATACCAGCACAATATCTGGTGCTTTTAACTGGTCACAAAAAGCTAATTGTAAAATATTATCTAGTAAATGTGAGTTGGATAATTGGCATATCGAAGCCTCTCACGATGGTTATAAAAAAAGCTTAGGTGTTACACATATCAGACGATTTGAGCGTGCATCAAAAGACAGCTTTATAATTAGTGATCACCTTGAGGGGAAACTATTGCCAGCTTCCTCTAATGTTAAGCGAAGGTTTTTTGTTGGCTTGAATTGTGATGCCCGAATGAATGATGATAATTCTGTGACAATTTATCATAACAGTAAGCCTATTATTATTGTTAAGTT
>JALSJY010000033.1 GCA_026989045.1 Hyphomicrobiales bacterium
GGCGAGGACGTGGAAGTCATTGGCCCACCGGCATTACGACGGCAGGTGAAAGAAAAACTGACAGCCGCTCTTGGTCAATATGCTGATAACGAAAAATAGTGGCTTGCCTGGTCAGGTTTTGACAGGGTGGAATGGTATAAATGGGGATTGGAAAAATGGGCGACTCAAAAAATCAATATCGAAACCATTTGTTGTCAAATACAGAAGATTATATATTGGTGAAAATAATTTATTTGGACAAATAAAAAGCCCCCGCTGGGAGGGCTATGGTCGCTTGTAAGCGTTGCCTACGAAATAACTATTTCATTGGTATGAAAAGCAAATCAATAGACCTTGGTCGGTTACACTGGGGCGAAGTATAAACGGGAGGAGAGTAATGAGCAAGCAAAAAATTTTGGGGCTCGATATTGGAAGTAATTCTATTGGCTGGGCGTTATTGGGAGCAGATAGTGGGAGGCCAAATGAAATTATAGGTCTTGGTAGCCGTATCTTCATGAAAGCTGTTGAGGATGGAAAAACAGCTACGCCCAAAAATGTTAAGCGGCGAAATGCCAGGTTAGCTCGCCGGGTAATTCAGCGCCGCGCCCGGCGCAAACAACGTATGCTCAATTATCTGGTTAAGCTAGGTCTGTTGCCAGAAGAATTGCAAGGCCACACTCAGCCTGAAATCCTTCTCAATAATTTAGGAGACCCCTATCAGCTTCGTGCCAGGGGACTTGACCATCCATTATCACCTCATGAAATGGGGCGCGTACTTCTTCATTTCGTACAGCGTCGTGGTTTTCTCAGTACTCGTAAAACTCTATTGGGCGATATGGTGGATGATCCTGATGTGCTGGAAATTTTGGCAGAACGAGAAGATGAAGAAGATAACAGTTCAGAGCGTGCTAAGGAGGAAACGGCCTTCAAAAAAGATATCAGTGAATTACGCGCCACCATTCAAATGGCAGAGTGCCGAACACTGGGAGAGTATCTTGCGGGTTTTGATCACCATGATTGTAAACGTAATCGTTTGCGTGAAGGGGGGCATTTGCGTACCGACCGCCAAATGTACCGAGATGAGCTGGATTTAATTTGGCAGCAACAGAAAAACAATAACAATATATTGACGGATGATGTAAAAAAAGAAATCGAACACATTATTTTCTATCAGAGGCCACTCAGGCTTCGTTCCGATCGTATTGGAAAGTGCTCGCTTGAGCCACAGAGAAACCGGGCAAAAGTTGCCCGGCTGGAATCTCAGCGCTTTCGTTATTTGCAAGATATCAATCATCTGAAATATTTTGATTCATATAGTGATGAATGGATATCACTTAATAAAGATGACCGCGAAAAACTTGTGGCATTGTTGGAAAAAAAGGCAAATCCTACCTTTAAAACGGATGTGAGAAAAGCGCTTGGTCTGGATAAAAAAACTGAATTTAATCTGGATAATGAAAATAAAAAACTCAAAGGCAATATAACGGCTTGTGAAATTCGTGCAGTTTATCCTGATTGGGGTGCTCTTGATGAAGAAAAACAGGGTGCATTGGTTGAAGATTTGCTAACTATTCAAAAAAAATCGGTACTAAAAAAACGACTTGTCACTCATTGGTGTATCGATAAAAAAATTGCGATTGATCTCTGTATGCTTGAATTTGAACCAGGTCATAGTAATCATTCCACCAAGGCGATCAATAAACTTTTACCTTATCTGAATCAGGGGCAGCGTTACGATGAGGCTAGGGTTAGCGCTGGATATGGCTATAAAATTAAGGATGTCAAGGTTGTGGAGCGGCTTGGAAAGCCGCCTGAAATAGCTAATCCTATTGTTCAAAAGGCACTGTATGAATTGCGGAGATTAATTAATGCCATCATAGCCGAATATGGAAAGCCCGATATCATTCGTATTGAAATGGCTCGTGATCTGGAAATGAACACTAAGAAATATAAAGCCTTTACGAAACAGCAAAACTTAAACACCAAGGCTAACGAAAAAGCAGTCGATGAATATCGTGCCGCAGGAATTAAAAACCCGCATCTTCATTTAGGGAAATACCCTGGTAAATCTGACAAAATAAAGTACCGTCTTTGGAAAGACCAGGATGAGCGTTGTGCTTATAGTAATAGGCCGATTATGCTTTCCGAGCTATTCAGTGCCGGAATTGAGATTGACCATATTTTGCCATACAGTGAGTCTCTGGATGATTCTTATATGAATAAGGTGGTTTGTTTCTCAAAGGAAAATCGCAATAAAGCGCAGCGCACGCCCATTGATGCTTTTGGGGAAGATAGAAAAAAATGGGAGCAAATTACCCAGTCTATTAATCGCTGGCACAAAGGGCTACGGTCAAAGCGTGATCGTTTTTATCAAACTAAAGACGACGTGAAAAATCGCGATTTTATTAATAGTCAGCTCAATGATACTCGTTATATTAGCAAGGTAGCACTGAAATATTTATCTCAACTTGGGATGGATATAACAACATGTAAAGGAACGACAACTTCCTGGGTCAGGCACCAATGGGGATTAAATAATCTCATTGGTGACGGCAACCAAAAAGACCGTAGTGACCATCGTCATCACGCTATTGACGCTGTGGTTATTGCTTGTATTGATCGAGTTTTTTATAAAGACCTTGTCTGTCTTGCGAAAGATTTGGAGCGCCGACAGTCGGCTATCAACATAAAAGATATTGTTTTTGACCCGGCTTGGGAAGGGCTAAGGGATGAGCTTAAAATACGGCTGGATGAAATAATAATTGCCCATGTTCCACAAAGGAAGTTAAGTGATGCTTTGCATGAAGATACGGGAGCAGGCTATATTAAAGGGGTGGGTGCGGTGTATCGCATTAACCTGGATGGCAGCTTTAAGATCAAACAGTTAAAGAAGATTATTGATGATGATGTCAGGGAAATAGTGACAAAACACCTGAAGAAGTATGATGATAATCCGAAATTGGCTTTTTCTGAAGGCGTTAAAATTTTACACAAAGATGGAATAACACCTATTAAGCGGGTGAGGGTTGTACAGTCGAAAACGACCTTGGCTAAATTGGAGAGAAGTAAATTCGGCGTAGTTAATCGTGAAGGAAGTATTTTCAAATGGCTAACTTATGGAAATTTTCATCATGTTGAAATCATAAAAAATATAAAAAATTTTAAATATAACAGTCGATTTGTTACTACTATGGAAGCTCACCATAGAGTCAAAGGGGTTGGTATATCTGAGCAATCTATTATTAAAGTCAACCATGGCCCCGAATATGAATTTATAATGGTATTGCATATCAATGACTTGGTAAGTGTTGATGTGAAAGGACAGCGTTGTTTTTATCGTGTGCAGAAATTTGAGCCTCAAAATAAACGAATTAAACTACGTCTGCATACAGCATCAACATTAAATCACAGTTACGAAACTCTTTTGGATAGAGAGTCAACCGTTTCAGCGTTAATGAATGCAAATATACAATTACATCAAACGAATGCAATTGGGAAGCTGATTTCGTGATCAAGCGCATCATTGATGTTAGTGAGAAAGCTTATCTTCATATTAAAAACAAACAACTACTCATTGATCGTGACGGAGAGACTGTTGGTCAGATACCAGTGGAAGATCTTGGTGTCGTAATCTTACAGCATCCGGCTATTGTTATCAGTCAGGCAGCTATCATAGCCTGCCAGCAACAGGGGGTGGTTATTGTTTTTTGTGATGCGTGCCATATTCCATATTCAATACTTCTTCCTTTGAGTGATGGTCATACGTTGCACACAAAGATTATGCGTGAACAAATTGCTATCAGTCAGCCGACAAAAAAACGTCTCTGGCAACAAATCATTCAACAAAAAATTAATCAGCAGTGCTATACATTGAAGATATTTAACAAAACGTCAACACCGCTGGATAGACTCGTAAAGCAAGTGAAAACAGGCGATAGTGGCAACCATGAGGCGCAGGCAGCACAAAAATACTGGTTGTTGCTTATGGGGGGAGAGTTTCGGCGTGATCGTGATGCTGGTGGCATCAATGCCTTGCTCAACTATGGTTATGCTATTGTTCGGGCGATGGTAGCAAGAGCAATTGTTGGTAGCGGGCTTCATCCTTCAATTGGACTCCATCACAGAAATCAATACAACGGTCTTTGTCTTGCTGATGATCTGATGGAACCATTTCGCCCTTGGGTAGACCGTATTGTTTATCGTATCGTCCGTCAGCAGAAAACCCTTGTTATCAATCAGGAAACAAAAACAATGCTGCTGCAACTTCTTAGTCAGAATGTTCATTGGGGAGACCGTACCATGCCATTAATGGTTGCTAGTCATTATTTGGTAGCTAACCTCAAGCAGGCATTTAGCGACAGGAAGGTTAAGCTAGACTACCCGCAGTGGATTGAGGCTGGGTCGTGACCTTTGGCGGGCTTAATACCATGTGGATAATAGTTTTATTCGATTTGCCAACCGATACACCAAAAGCGCGGAGAGAATACACCAGATTCAGAAAGCATTTGTTGGATGATGGATACAGTATGATGCAATATTCAGTTTATATGCGCCACAGTCCCAGTGACGAAAATGCTTTTGTTCACATAAAAAGGGTGAAGCTAGCTCTACCTCCTGATGGGGAGGTGAGAATTATAAAAATTACGGACAAACAGTTTGGAAAAATTGAGGTTTTTTATGGAAAAAAACGTAAACCAACTGAGCAGGCAGCGGTTCAGCTCCAGTTTTTTTAACCCAAAATCATTGGTTTGTCCTTTTTATTCAACAGGTTGGATGAAAAGCAGTGTAACCGACCAAGGTCTATCTGCAAATCACAACACCTACAAATTGTTCAAGCTCGTCGAGGAAGTGTAACCGACCAAGGTCTATCTGCAAATCACAACCCGTCCCGCACGGTTTGCACCAACCCTCCGAGTGTAACCGACCAAGGTCTATCTGCAAATCACAACAACCCAGCTGAAAGGTGTCTTCTT
>JALSJY010000034.1 GCA_026989045.1 Hyphomicrobiales bacterium
CCTCCCCCAACACACTCAGAACATAAAAAAGCTGTTCGAACTGCTTATAGCAAATTTTACAAAACTGATAACAAAGATTTAGGGCATTATTTTAGGTCTCTTTATAATCTAATCAAATTCATAGATAAATATTCAATCAAAGATATGGATAAGCGCCTATATACCAATATCGTAAGAGCGCAATTATCTGATGATGAGGTATTTATACTATTTTACAACTGTCTTAGTGAGTATGGAAAAGAAAAATTTAAGCCCTTAGTTGAAGAATACTCATTGCTAAAAATGATTCGTGAGGAAGAATTATTTAGAGAATCTGACATGGATTATTACAAAGGCTCTGCTTTTAAATAACCCGAATAATAAACCTTTAAAGCCAGTTGTTGTCTCCATCGTCATTGTGGCGAAAGCCGCAATCCAGAATCTTACAACACACTCAGTATTTTGAATTGCCACTCACCCTTTCGTAGATTTGTATTAGCCCTCATGGTGATAGTTCGGCAGGCTCACTATATCGAACCACGAGGGTGGCGCTCTATCCTTCGACAAGCTCACCCTTCGACAGGCTCAGGATGAGGGCATGGAGTGCAAACTCAGGTTTGTTGGCACTAATGCTAATTGCTATAATAATTGAGAGTAAAGTTAGAGAACAAACTCAAAAGCCAGTTATTCTCTCCATCGTCATACCGTTGAAAAATATTATCCACTAGCTTGCTGTCTAGTGAGCGAAGAGCGAGCCGCGGCTAGTGCCGCGCCCCATCGGAGGTATGAGCAAAGCGAATTACCGCGAGATCATAAAATGGTGCAGGCGGGGGGAGTCGAACCCCCACGAGGATTACCCTCTCAGGATTTTAAGTCCTGTGTGTCTACCATTCCACCACGCCTGCATCTCTTGTTACAAAGCCTAATCTGTTCCACCAGAAATAGGCTCTGCGTAAGTCACATCAAGATCCCATGGAAAATATATCCAAGTATCCTGAGAAACCTCAGTAATAAATGTATCAACCACATCATTGCCCAATGGCTTGGCATATACGGTTGCAAAGTGGGCATTGGGTAACATTTCACGCACTGCACGAGCTGTTGCTCCAGTATCCACTAAGTCGTCGACTATCAACACTTTCTTACTCGCCTTGTCCATAGCCAAAATGTCTTTTGAAAGACTTTTTAATATATCTATCTTACCTTGGTTTTGATGATCATAGCTTTTTGCCGCCACGCACTCAACAACTCTAATGTTAAGCTCACGCGCAACAATTGCTGCTGGCACTAAACCACCCCTAGCAATCGCCACAATTGCATCAAAAGGACCAAGACTGGTTAAACGCCATGCTAAGGCACGCGAATCACGATGGAATTGATCCCAACTAACCGGAAAAGACTTATTCGATAGATTCATTTTCTTCTCCTAGGGGTAAAATAATATTATTTTCTTCATGTAATTTATCGATCATTATTTGCACTAGCTTTGCCGCTTGTTCAAGCGCAATTTTGTCTATTGAACGTAAAATGATAGCAGAAAACTTACCCATCTGTGGATAAGAGCCTATTTTTACATTTTCAAACTCATTTTGAATATTTTTTAAACTTGATGCAACCATGCTCTCACCTAATGCACAAAGTATTTTTTTTGAGATTATTTTCTCTCCCCCTCTTAATGTAACAGCAATATCCTCAAGCATCGACTTCATAATTACCGGCACTCCTGCCATCACATATACATTCTCAATTTGAAAACCTGGTGCGCCTGTTACACCGTTTTTTATCAATTTAGCTCCCTTTGGAATCCGCGCCATGCGCAATCTAGCAGAGCTGATATTTTTACTATTAGAATATTCTTGCAGCATTTCTCTTGCCTTGGGATTTATTTCCAACTCCACCCCAAATGCTTTAGCAACGGCATCTGCAGTGACATCATCATGGGTTGGGCCAATACCACCCGTGCTAAAAATATAAGTATATTTAGGGCGCAGATCATTTAATGCAGCAATGATTTCGCTCTCCTCATCAGCAACAACTCTCACCTCTTTTAAATCAATTCCCCTTTTTGTGCAGAAGCTAGCAATGGTTGCAATATTTTGATCATTAATTTGACCGCTAAGAATCTCATCGCCAATAATAATAAGCGCTGCACTAATCCGCGGGTTTGAGTTATTTTTATGCAAAATTAAAAAATCCTATTTTACTATTTTTTTTAGCACTTAAAAAAGATAAGAAGAATCACCTTGTAATACTTCTTTGCAAAACATCAAAGAAGGTCTAGCTTAATTATATTCTTTTGGAGTTTTCAATGGTTACTTATGTAAAAGCACAAGATGGAGCACAAAGAGTGCCAAATATTATTCAGCTCCATGGTGAAGAGGGTTTTGCAGGCATGCGCAAGGCTGGTCAGCTAACTGCTAAAGCGCTTGATATGCTTGTCTCTTATGCAAAGCCTGGCGTTTCCACCCTTGAGTTAGATCGCCTAGCATTTGAATTTGCACAAGATCATGGCGCAAAACCTGCAACATTATTTTATCGAGGTTATAGGCATTCAACCTGCACATCACTCAATCATGTTGTGTGCCATGGCATTCCATCTCAAAAAGCCCTGCGCGAAGGTGATATATTAAATATCGATATTACCCTCGTTGTTGATGGCTGGCATGGTGATAGCTCGCGAATGTATCCAATTGGTGAAATTTCACGTAAAAGCGAACGTTTGATTGAAATCACTTATAAAAGCCTTGAATTGGGGATTGAGGCAGCAAAACCTGGTAATACCACTGGTGATATTGGTGCTGCAATTCAAACTTATGTTGAAAGCCAACGAGCAAGCGTTGTTCGTGATTTTGTTGGACATGGACTTGGGCAAAATTTCCATGACGAGCCAAGCATAATGCATTTCGGCACAAGGGGAGAAGGCGCTGAATTAAAAGAGGGTATGATTTTCACCATCGAGCCAATGGTAAATCTAGGCAAGCCGCATGTGAAGATACTCTCTGATGGCTGGACAGCGGTAACCAGAGATCGCTCTTTATCAGCACAGTGTGAGCATTCTTTAGGCATCACTGCTAATGGTTGCGAGATATTCACCTCTTCTGAAAAAGGCTTATTCAACCCGCTATTAACACAACAGGCTTTATCAAAATAAATGATCAAAAAACCCGACAAACCTCATTATCATGGCCACCGCGACAGATTGCGCAAGCGATTTGAGGAAAGCGGAGCAAGCGCTTTGCAAGATTATGAATTATTGGAGTTGATTTTATTTCGACTTTTACCAAGGCGCGACACAAAACCAATAGCCAAAGCCATGATAAAGCGATTTGGAAATTTTTCTGAGGCTCTAGCCGCTCCCCCTCACCTGTTAAAAGAGATTGACGGGTTAGGTGATAGCGCAATTACAGACCTTAAAGTCATTTTAGCCGCCGCGCAGCATTTTGCAAAAGACAAAATCCCTAAAAAAATTGTGCTTGGATCGTGGACGGCCTTGCTTGATTATTGCAAAACTCAAATGGCTTATGAAACAATTGAGCAGTTTCGAATTTTATTTTTAGACAAAAAAAATAACCTCATTGCTGATGAAGTGCAGCAAACGGGAACTGTGGATCACACGCCTGTTTATCCAAGGGAAGTGATTAAACGCTCACTTGAACTTTCAGCAACGGCGTTAATTTTGGTGCATAATCACCCATCAGGAGATTCTTCCCCCTCATCTGCTGATGTAAGAATGACTAAAGAAATAGAGAGTGTAGCAAAACCTTTAGGCATAACAGTGCATGATCATATTATCATATCACGTGATGGTCACTCATCTTTACGCGCTTTAAAACTTATTTAATTTTGTGAATCAAAGCACGAATTTTTTTTGCTAACCGGTTCAAACTAGTATTATTTTTAATTTTATAGCGGAAGAATTTTTTATATCTATGAACTGTTGCAACAATATAACCAAGTGATGTTAACGGCACATAATAATGACGTAACGGAATTATTTCGTTACACCAATGGCGCTTTTCATCAGTTAAACCAGCTCCCATATCATAAGTACGAATGCCATTATCAAAGATTGTTTGCATCACTCTTAATAAGGACTGTTTGCCAGGAGCTGCTTTTTGAATGTTCAAGTCTTCACTCATTGAAGATATTAAACTAAACATCCTATCTCCATGCGCAAGGTTATAGCGCACAGAAATAATTTCACCATTCAAGCGCAACACGTGTAATATTCCGCGCAAATCACCTTCAAGCGCTCCTGCTTTATGATAAAATTCTTTGCGGTTTTCATCAACAAACGGATCACTTATCCCCTGCTCTGCAAATCTCTTAGCTCTTTGAGCAAACATTATATCAATAATATTTTTAGCTTGAGGAGATTTTGCACTCATTTCCTCAAAACTAACTTCACCCATGGCATTGAGCTTTTTACTATGTTGCTTATCATGTTTTCGGCGAGTGCGAGTTAGTTGTAATTTATTGCAACTCTCCCAATTATCAAATTTAGCACGATAAATCTTATCAGCTAAAACTGAGACACCAATTTCTGAGAAAATATCTTTATCACCATCATGATATTGAGGAACAAATCTAAAAAAAGCAATGTCCGCGCCTTTAAAACCACTCTTTAGAGCCTGCCAAACCTCAGCTTGTTGCGCTTTGCTTAAAGAGGCCATTTTTTGCCTATCAACAAGCGGAGCGCCAGAACCAACATGATAAGCGCCATAAGGCACAAGCACATTGATTCCAAGATGCCTATCCATCTCAAAAGCCATACCAACTATCGGCACGCCATCTAAAAGCACAACAAAAAAGCTTTGATCTCTTTTTGCAATTTTAAAGCTATCAATCCAAAGACGAATAAATTCATAACTTTGACCAGGAGATTCCAATTGCGATTCTTCACCGCTTTTCTCAAGCGAACGCCATTCTTTTTCTATT
>JALSJY010000035.1 GCA_026989045.1 Hyphomicrobiales bacterium
CCCAAGAGGTGACAGGCCAAGAGGTGACAGGCCAAGAGGTGACAGGCCAAGAAGTGATAAGCCAAGAGGCGACAGATCAAGAGATGGCAAGTCTTTTGGCGGCAAGTCTTCTGATGGCAAACCGCGAGGTAAGCCCTTTAGCGGCGGAAAGCCAAGAGGTTCTTCTTCTCGCTCTCATAAGCCAAGCAGGTAGTAATGCGCATTATCGCGGGGAAATTTCGATCTAAAAAACTCACCTCTCCAAAAGGCGATGATATTCGCCCTACTTCTGATCGGGTGCGCCAGTCTATTTTTAATATAATTTCGTCTCGCTTAGATCATGATTTTTCAGAGCAAAGAGTGCTAGATTTATTTGCTGGCACTGGCGCTATGGGAATAGAAGCAATTTCGCGCGGTGCTAGTGAGGTAGTTTTTGTTGATAATGGACTTGAGGCACGCTCACTTATTCGCTCACACATTGATAGTTTTGGCATTGGCGGGCAAGCAAGATTGCTTAAACGTGATGCGCTAAATCTTGGAAAAAACGAAAAATGCATTCCATTTAATATGATATTTATCGACCCGCCCTATGGCAAAAACTTAGGCAAAGCAGCATTAAATGCAGCACTTGAAAATGGCTGGATCGCTGATGGTGCAATTATTATCTTAGAAGAAAAAGCAAGACAGGAAATTGAATTTTCTGATGACTTAGAGCTGATTGATAGACGTAAATATGGGAATAGCGAAGTATATTTATTATGTGTTTAGTATTTTGTTATTTTGCCGTTGCTAACGAATATAGTGAGTGTAACAATCCAGAATCTATTAGCTCTGTCGCATCTTTGTTGGATTGCCACGCATCTTGCAGATGCTCGCAAAGACGTTAGAGTTTTTATTTTGAGGAAATTTAACAGTACTTGAAAATCACTAAAATATGGTATACACGCATACCAACAGGAGATATTTCATGAGCAAACAAACCGCTATTAGATTGCCAGACGAAACATATCTTCGCTTGCAATCATTATCTGCACGCACAGGTAGAACAAAAACTTTTTATATTAAACAAGCTATTGAAGAACATCTTGATGAGCTTGAAGATTTATATCTAGCTGAAAAAATATCAGCTAAGATAAAATCTGGAAAAAGCCGCACATTTTCATTAGATGAGATGGAGCGTGAACTTGGCTTGGACAATTGAGTTAAGCCAAGAAGCCATTAGAAGCCTCAAAAAAATTTCCTCAACTGATGCAAAACGGATTAGAAATTATCTTAGAGAGCGCATTGAACCGCTAAAAGATCCAAAATTGCTAGGCAAGCAATTAAAAGGTTCAAAATTGGGGTATTTCTGGCGCTATCGAGTTGGCGCTTATTGCCTGATTTGTGAAATCCAGCATGAAAAAATGATAGCTCTGGTGCTTATTGTTGGGCATAGGAAAGATGTTTATTTGTAGTTGTTTGCTATTTTATTCGCAGCATCTATCCACTTTTTATAGTTTATAACTCCGTTGCGCAAAATTCCACCTTCACCACACACCTCGTCATCTTCGGGCTTGACCCGAAGATCCATAAGGCGTTGAAATTTATAGCAAAATTATTCTCTTGCGGCATTTTTCTGGATTATCGGATCAAGTCCGATAATGACGAACGGAGGGTGTTTAAGCAGCTTCTTCCTTCTCTCCAAGGGTAGAAGGAGCAACCCCCTAATAAGCCGCATCTGTAAACACCCTAGAAATATCGCCATTCCATTTGCCATGATAAAGCTCAAGCATTCTTTGTGCCAGCGTCTTGCCAGTTTTTAGTGTGTAATCTAGCGGTGCGAGATGATGCACCTCGTTCATGCCTTCGCCATTAAGCTGGTTGCGAGCCACCAATCCCGCTTTTGAAATATCAACCATTTGCTTGGCAATATCTTGCACTTTGCCTTTGCGAAACTCTGTATCTAGAGCAGTTTTTGGCACTTGGTTGCGCAAATCATTGCGCTCCTCTTCGCTCCAAGTTTTTACCAAATCCCATGCCGCATCAAGAGCGGTTTGGTCGTAAAATATTCCTGCCCACAGCGCTGGAAGGGCGCAGATTTCTGCCCATGGTGCGCCGTCTGCTCCTCGCATTTCCAGAAATTGTTTGAGGCGAACTTCGGGGAAAATTGTTGAAATATGATCTTCCCAATCTTGCACAGTGGGCTTTTCACCCTTTAATTGCGGTAATTCCCCCTTGAGGAAATCACGGAAATTCTCGCCAGCAACATTGATATATTTCTTATCTCGCATCACAAAATACATTGGCACATCAAGCGCATAATCAACATAGCGCTCAAAACTCATGCCGTCCTCAAACGCAAATGGCAACATGCCCGTGCGATCATTATCGGTATGTTTCCAGATATGCGAGCGATAAGATAAATACCCATTTGGCTTGCCATCAAGAAATGGCGAATTGGCGAATAGGGCGGTGGCAATCGGTTGTAGCGCCAGACTAACCCTTAGCTTTTTCACCATATCGCTCTCAGAAGAAAAGTCGAGATTCACCTGCACGGTGCAGGAGCGCATCATCATAGATGTGCCAAGTGTGCCCACCTTTTCCATATATGGTTTCATAATATTATAGCGGCTTTTGGGCATAAGCGGAATTTCATCTAATCCCCAAGTGGGGGCAACCCCCATACCCAAAAACCCAATGCCCATCGGCTCAGCTACTTTTGAAAGCATTTTTAGATGGGTTGCAGTTTCGGCACAGGTTTGATGCACGTTATTTAATGGTGCGCCAGAAAGCTCAAACTGCCCGCCCGGTTCTAGCGAAATAGCCGCACCTGTATTTAGGCATTTAAGGCCAATAATATTGCCCTCATCGAGCAAAGGTAGCCAATTCTCAAGTGCCATAATGCCTTTTAATAAGGTCTCAATGCCATTTTCGCCAAAATATGGAACTGGCGAATTATCTTTTTTATAAAAGGTAAATTTCTCATGTTCAGTGCCAATGCGCCAATCAGATTTTGGCTTGTTGCCCTTTGAGAGAGCTTCGATTAAGTCCGCCTTTGATTCTATCATCGGCGAAACAATATTATTTAAAGCCATAAAGCCAAAACCTATTTTTTAGAAAATCTAGCTCCACTCATATAAAGCCAATTTCTTTGATGCAAGTCTTTTATCGTATTTTACCGATGAACGTTACAAATTTATTACAGCCTGAATAAGTGCAAGTGCTGCAACCGCCGCCGTATCGGCTCTTAAAATTCTCTCACCCAAGGAGATAGGCACAATAAAATCCTTGCTATGCAATAACTCTAGCTCCTCATCAGAAAAGCCACCCTCTGGCCCAATCAGCAAGCCAATTTTTTGCGCCTTTAAGTCCTGAAGTGTTTTTATAGGTGAGCCTGCCTGCTTGCTTTCATCAGCCAATATAAGTTTACGCTCACCATGAATTTCTTGCCAATTCTCAACTAGGTTTTTAAGGTTTATCTGTTGCTTAATTTCTGGCAGATTTAGCACCTCACATTGTTGCGCCGCCTCAATCACATTAGCTTTTATCTTATCGATATTTATCTTTGGATTTTGCGTATATTGGGTAATTACGGGTTGAATTATTCCAGCCCCCATTTCGGTAGCTTTTTGCATCATATAGTCAAGGCGAGCTTTTTTTAGTGGCGCAAAGCCATAATAAATATTACTAGGCTTTGGCTGTTTGGCAATTTGCTCAAGAAGCAGAATATTTGCTGATTTTTTGGAAGCGCTTTCAATTCTCGCCAGCCAAGCACCATCAATGCCATTAAAGATAATCAGCTCATCGCCAGTTTTTTTACGTAAAACATTGATGAGATGATTTGCTTTATTGCGCTCAAGATCAATCATTACATCTTGCTGCAAATCATTATTTACAAAGGTTCTTATAAGATTTTTATTTGTGCGAGGCATATCTAACCTTGAATGATGGTTTGTGTTAATTCTATAAGGTAAAAATGACAAAAGAAAAAACAAAAATTGCCGATGCCAACAAAGATAATTGGGTCGATAGGTTTGCGCCAAGTTTTGCCAAACCATATTTGCGCCTAATGCGCCTTGATAGACCGATTGGCTTTTGGCTATTATTTTGGCCGTGTGTTTTTTCGCTCTTTTTAGCTAATATCGCCCAATCAGAAGCAATAATAAACTGGCTCTATCTAGCTTTATTTTTTATCGGGGCAATTGTCATGCGTGGCGCTGGTTGCACATTTAATGATATTGTTGATAGAGATATTGATAGAAAGGTTGCCCGAACCCGATTGCGTCCGATTGCCAGTGGGCAAGTCAGCGTAAAAAAAGCTACCATATTCTTAGTTGCTCAATTGCTAATTGGCTTAATAATCCTATTACAATTTAATCTTTTTACTATTTTACTAGGCGCTTCTTCGCTTATTTTGGTGATAATTTACCCATTCATGAAACGCATTACATGGTGGCCGCAATTATTTTTAGGTCTGGCTTTTTCTTGGGGGGCGCTAATTGGTTGGTCGGCGGTGTTTGGTTCATTAAGCCTTGCGCCAATCCTGCTTTATATCGGGTGCATATTATGGACTATTGGATATGATACAATTTATGCCATGCAAGATATTGAAGATGATGCGCTTATCGGGGTGAAATCCACCGCAATTTTATTTAGCAAAAACACTACAGCAATCGTGGCTTTGTTTTACATTGGTGCATTTAGCCTATGGATTAGTGCAGGCCTTGTTGCAGGGGCGAGAACATCATTTCTACAGGGGTCAATAATAGCTGCTCTTATATTAGTATGGCAGGTATTAAACCTAAATTCAGCTAAGCAGGGCAATGCCTTATTGCGCTTTAAGGCCAATCACTTTGTAGGATTGGCCTTAAGTTTAGCACTATATTTAGGAAGTCTATCTTAAATTATTTACGTCTGTTGAGAAATCTTGGGCGACGCTTAGTTTCACCAACAGCTTTTTTACGCTCATTAGAATTGCCAAGCATAACACCATCAACTTGATGGCTATAAGGCATTAAGCCGCCATCACCTGCTCTGATAAATAAAGGTAGGCGTAATTTCTTACCCCAATTTTGCCACTCAGCAACAACGTTTAAATTACCTATTTCACGAAAAACCATATAGTTTAATGACTCATCTTTATGAATTAGCGCAATCTCACTAGAAAGCTCACCCTCATCAGAAATAATAGTGCTAATCGCCACGCCATAATATTCTTCAACAAGCACTTTAACTTTAACAATATCGCCACTTTCACTAAGCTTTTTGCGAATTGTTAGTGTTTTATTTTCGCTCTTCTTTTCATTATCATTAGCTGGAGCATGATGCACGCCAGCAAAATGCGCTTTACCAAATAACAATATGGTTGATGAACCAACCACCCCAATATCTTGTGCCATAATTAAAATCTTCCTGTTAACTTCACTAAGAGCTATTTTTGTTTTTCTGCTCTCTTGAAAATGAAATTAGCAAATGCCAATGAGAATGAACTTAATATATTGGGTTAAAATTTCCTTGCTTTACAAAAGGGTTAGCAGATAGTTATTCGCTATAAGAAGCTATTAACCCAACAGTTTTACTTGTGCTTTACTATTAGCTCATCTATCAAATAATATTGAGCTATTGATGTCATTCTGAGTAAAACGAAGGATCTATGTGCAACAATAAAGATTCTTCAACTATGTCTCAAAATTTCATTTCGTTATCAACTTTTTCTTAGAGCCTATTTTATGGATGCAATTCTTAAAGACCAATATGAAAGCGATTTAGAGCTATTACGCTCAAGTGCTGTCATGGCAGGAATTGTTGCACTTAGTTACTTTCGACGCCAAATAAAAAGCTGGACTAAAGATAATGCCTCTCCCGTTACTGAGGCTGATTTTAAAGTTGATCAGCTTTTATTTCAAAGCCTGATGGCAGCAAGGCCAGATTATGGCTGGTTAAGTGAAGAGAGCGCTGATGATTTAGCACGCTTGAAAAAAGAATATGTTTTTGTTGTTGATCCAATAGATGGCACTCGCGCTTTTATGCGGGGTAATAATTGTTGGACAATTTCTTTAGCAATAGTAAAAAATGGCAAAACAATTGCGGGGGTTATTTATGCCCCAGCCCGTGATGAATTATATGAAGCCAGTGCAGGCGGTGGAGCTTTTTTAAATAGCAAACCGATTTGCAGAGATAAAATAATAAGTTTTGATAAAACCGCCTTGCCAAAAATTACCTCTATTGGCGCTGTAGATATAGAATTGAAAGCAAAGGGGTTGGAGTTTATAAAGGGCGAAGACTTTCCTTCACTTGCTTATCGTTTGGTGCAGGTAGCAACAGGTGCGTTAGATGTAGCATTGGCAAGGCGTGGTGCACAAGATTGGGACATTGCTGCGGCCTCAATAATATTAGAGGAATGCGGCATTGAAATAGAAGATGTATGTTGTGGCAAACCAATATTTAATAAACAAGAAATAAGACATGGCGCACTTGCAACTATGAGTGATATTTCGCTAAAACCAATGATAAGTGGAATATTAAGAAAAATTTATGGCTGCCCTAAATAAAACAAAGCCTAAAGAGAAATAAAATCAACAACCAAGGATAATCAAATGAATAAAACGCCTGACAAACAACTTTTACATATGGTAATCGGGGGAGAGTTATCCGACCTTGAAAATGTAGAATTTGCGAACCTTGATGAGGTGGAAGTGGTTGGCCTTTATCCAAATTATGCAGGCGCTTATGATGTATGGAAAACAAAGGCGCAAATGTCAGTTGATAATGCTCATATGCGCTATTTCATCGTCCATCTGCACCGCCTTATGGATCCGGAGCATGATGAGAAGTGAATAAAACTAAACTAACTGACTTTACTTGGTGGACATTGCTAGCTTTATTATTGTTGGCTACCCCAATAATTGGCACAATAGCGGCTGCCTTGGTGCTAATATTAACTCTTTTAGCCTCTCCATTGATTTTTAATAAACAGGCGTTAAATGAGCTAAAAAGACAGCCAATGATTATCATGTTTTCTATTAGCTTTATTGTCTTTGCTTTTTTCACTTCATTGTCAGTTAAAACACCAAATGATTTATTAGTAATATTTGCCTTCATGCCTTTCCTTACAAGCGCTGTAGCTTATTCTTTAGCAAGAAGATATGCCAGCAAAAAAACGGCTATAATAATTCTTTCAATGTGTTTAATTGGTGCTGGCATAACAATAGTAATAGCACTTTTTGATATGTATGTTTTGAATTCATACCGCCCTAGAGGGTTTTTCTCTGGCGTTATCACCCTATCAATGGTTGGCACAACGCTTGGTATTGTTGCAGGTATGGGTATATTTTTAGTTGATGGTTTTAAAAAAATAATTTTTATCTTGGGACCAATTTTTGCATTGATAATCATTGCACTTACCCAATCTCGAGGCACGGCGATTGCCATTCCTATTTTAGCATTTTTATATTTTATCTCTGCAATACGAAGGGTCAAAACTATAAGAGCAAAATTATTTATTACTATTATTTCAGCTATTCTGGCTTTTCTTGCCCTTTATTTTATTTCTCAATATTCAACAAGAATAGCCGCAATAACTAGTTTATTCACCCAATATTTTACCCATGGTTTATCTAGCCTTAAAAGCGCAAATATTCGTATTGAGATGTTTCAAGCTGGCTGGGAGTTGTTTTTAAACTCACCAATATTTGGCTATGGTTGGACAAATATGAGCGAAATGGCTTTCACTGTGCTTGACATAAATAAATATGATGACCGCTTAATAAAATATTTCCAATTCCATAATGATTTTCTAAATTATGCGTTTTCAATTGGAATAATCGGTATTATATGTTTTTTTGCTTTCCTTAGCGCACCATTTGTCGGTGCATTAAAAACTCCAAAAGATAGTTTATTTGGTTTTAGGGTTGAAATTACCCTGCTTATGGGTGCGCTCTATGCTATTTCAGGACTTACTGGGGGAACGTTAAGCCATGGTCTACTCATCACTCTTTATGCAATGATAGGCGCATTAGTTTTAGGGGCGATGCGTGATGAGGCTTTTGTTGAAGGAAAATCTTAGGCTAGCTGATAATATCAGCAATTACGACCCTGAGTGTGCCTGTTGAGCCAATACGAGAAACTCCAATTTTGCCCATTCTATTGCGCTCTTTTTTGTCTAAAAGCAGTTTTTTTATTATTTGCGCGAGTTCATTCTTATCCTTAGAGGTAAAAATATGAGATTCTGAGGCCAATAATTTCCTATCAGCAATACGTTTTGGACGATCTTCGTCAGAAATAAAAGATATTACAGGCTTTCCTAAACCAAGAGCTTGTAGTGCTAAAGTGCCTGCCTGACTAAGTAATAAATCAGCTATTTCAATAATATTTCCAGCTACATCGTGGCTAAGATTAAGCCTCAAATTACCATCACTCAAATAGCCAAGATCAGCGGCTTGTTTTGATATAGGTTCATAATATTGCATTAAAGTTGCCTGAGATAACTCATCAATTGAAATGTCTTTAGCAACAGCTACAAAAATATCAGGGGTTAATTCCTTTGGTAATTTCCTTAAAGCATCAACTTGAAATTTTAAATTTTCTGCAGTGGTTTTTCGTGAACCAGGCAAAACCACAATTGCAGATTTTTTGCTTCTATGTTGCTTAACGTCATAATCTCCAAAGGGAATTATATCTATCATAATATTACCCTTTGAAATTGCATCAATTCCAAAATCACGCAATGAAGCGGCAAGAATATCATCACGGCAATAGACCTTTAGCGATGTTTTCTTAATCGCCCAGCGCTCTAGCCAAATATATTTATGCGCATAGCCATTTTTATAAACATCAAGATAAATATCTATTTTTAGACCCGCCAGTGCTGAAAGAATAGGGATTGTAGCATCGCCAACTACAATAACTTTATCATATTTTCCTTTTATGGAGCGCAAAAATTTAATCGTACGCCAAGTGCCAGAAATCATGCCGCCTTTAACATCTTTAGCAATTGATCCAGCCTGCCTATGCCCTTGTGAGGGGATATGTAAGCGAGGGCCAATAATTGGGCAAATATTTTCATAAGCATTGCCAAATCCAATTATTGGATAAGCCTCAACCAAAATATTTTTGGGTAGGTTTTTTATGATAGAGGCGGTGATTGAATCTTCGCCATTGCCGTTTGAGATGAATAAAACTCGCTTAAGATATTTTTTATCTGCACTCAAGATTCATTTCCATACTTCAAATAAGCTTCAACCGCAGCATCAACATCAACATAAGCCTCTTGCCTATCAACACTCCAATATTTAAGATCAACAACGGGAATGATTTTACCGCTAATAGCGCAACGCACAAATGTGCCAGCTTCAAGCACTTTAAAATCAGCATCAAAATAGCGCAATTTTGCTTCGCTTCGCCCAAATTTCTGCTCTAAAATATCCATCTTCATTCTCTTTTTAATCAAAACAGGCTAGATTGTCCGTCATCTTTTTTACTAAGCTTTGGCTTTATTTTAGCCTTTGGTTTGGCTATTTCATTATCTGCAACTATGACAGAAATTTTATCATCAGCAAATTGAATATTCAACAATTGATTAGTTTTCACCTGCTTGCCTGAGCGAACCAACTTATCTTTATCATCACTGACAATCGCAAATCCACGTTGTAAAACCGACTTATAACTAAGGCTTTTTAATAATTTTCCAAAGCCAATAAGTTGATTATTCTTATCATTTTTTACCCGCTCAAAGGCAATAGGCATTCGCTTTGATAATTGCATCAATTCATTATCAAAATCATGCTTTTGCTTAATAAGCGAGCGGGAGGAAAGGCGTGGAGTGATTTTTGCTAGCATTAAAGCTTTTTGTTGCTTTGCATTAAATAATCCAGATAAAAGCCTGCTTGATAAGGTATCAAGCTTTTTAGAAGCTAATAAAATTAACCCATCTGGCCTTCCTAAGTTTGAAGAAATTTTAGCTAGCTGTAGTCTTTTTTTATCCTTAGCACTTCGCAACCCAGCACTTAATTTCTCAGCTGCAAAGTCAAGCCTTTGACGAGCAAAAGATAATAGATCAGAGGGGCGCGGCAGGCCACCAGCACATGCACGAACCTTATCCTTAAAACTAGATAAAAAGCGCTGCACCGCGTTACGTAAGCGCAAACCCATATCGTCAACATAAGCAATTAAATCAATTCGAACAGGCACAGCAATTTCCGCCGCTCCCGTTGGAGTTGGCGCGCGCTTATCTGCTGCATAATCAATCAAAGTCACATCGGTTTCATGCCCAATTGCCGAAATTATTACAATTTCACTTTCAGCCACCGCCCTGACAACTTCTTCTTCGTTAAAGCCCCAAAGGTCTTCAACTGATCCGCCACCACGAGCCACAATGATTAAATCAGGACGCTTAATTATTGAATTTTCATCAAAACTATTAAACCCTTTAATTGCCGCCGCTACTTCTGATGCGCAGGTTTTGCCCTGCACCCTAACAGGCCAAATAATTACATTTGTTGGAAAACGCTCTTCAAGCCGATGAATAATATCTCTAATTACCGCCCCGCTTGGTGAAGTAATCACCCCAATTATTCTTGGCAAATAGGGCAGGGCTTGTTTTTTACTCTCATCAAATAATCCCTCTAAGGCCAGTTTTTTCTTACGCGCTTCAAGCAAAGCCATCAAAGCGCCTTCTCCTGCTGGCTCAACACTTTCAACAATAATCTGATATTTTGACTGACCAGCAAAAGTTGTTAGCCGCCCTGTGACTATAACCTCCAACCCTTGCTCTGGCTGAAAACTCCAGCGCGAGGCAACTCCCTTCCAAGCTACAGCTGAAATCACTGATTTATCATCTTTAAGGTCAAAATAAATATGCCCCGAACCTGGACGAGATAAACGCCCAACCTCGCCACGTATTCGCACATGCGAAAAAGCATCTTCCACGCAATTTTTTATCGCTCCAGATATTTCTGAAACGCTATATTCATGTGTATTAGTTGCTTTTTCTTTCATAGGAATATAAGTGCATGTTAATAGTGTTATTAGTCAAGAGTGTATGAAAACTGTTTTGTTGTTCTAAGCGAAAGTGAAGGGTCTTTTATGATGGAATATTAGATATTTCGCTTCGCTCAATATGACAAAGCAGTTTATTTAGATAGGAATATTATGAGAGTTTTACTAATTGGATCAGGCGGGAGAGAGCATGCGCTTGCTTGGAAAATTAACCAATCAAAACAACTTGAAAAACTTTTTATAGCGTCTGGAAACGGCGGCACTGAAAATTTTGCCACCAATATAAAACTTGATGTAACAAATCACGATGAGGTAATAAAATTCTGCCAAAGTGAAAAAATTGACCTTATTATAATTGGACCTGAAGTGCCGTTAGTTGCTGGCATTGTTGATGATTTGCAAAAAGCAGGATTTAACGTCTTTGGCCCAACAAAAGCCGCGGCACAATTGGAGGGGTCAAAAGCCTTTACCAAAAAACTTTGCGATGAAATGAATATTCCAACCGCCGCTTATGCAAAATTTGATGCTCTTGAGCCAGCGCTAGAATATATCAAAGCTCAAAGCTTCCCGATAGTTATTAAAGCCGATGGATTAGCAGCTGGCAAAGGCGTTACAATCGCTACTAATTTAGAAGAAGCAAATGATGCAATTTCAGATTGTTTTTCTGGCGTATTTGGTGAGGCAGGCTCAGAATTAGTAATAGAAGAATTTTTAGAGGGCGAAGAATTATCAATCTTTGCTGTAAGTGATGGCAAAAATTTCATCACTCTTGCCTCAGCCCAAGATCATAAACGCGCCTATGATGGCGATAAGGGGCCAAACACTGGTGGCATGGGCGCTTATTCTCCTGCCCCATTGCTTGACGATAAACTGCTCAAGCGTATTGAGAGTGAAATCATAGCACCGACCATTAATGGCATGGCAATACGAGGCATGCCCTTTAGCGGCGTTCTCTTTGCTGGTTTAATGGTAAAGAATGGCGCGCCATTTCTTATCGAGCATAATGCTCGCTTTGGCGACCCTGAATGTCAGGTGCTAATGATGCGCCTTAACAGCGATATTTTAGAGTTGTTAATGGCCAGCGCACGGGGTGATATTTCTGATATAAAGTTAGCTTGGAGCAACAAAGCCGCTCTAACAGTGGTGATGGCGGCAAAGGGTTATCCTGTCTCTTATGAAAAAGGCGATGAGATAAAAATAAACCAGCCAGATGATGAAAATATTCAAATTTTCCATGCTGGCACTTTATTAAAGGGCGATAAAATAATAGCCAATGGCGGGCGGGTATTAAACATTACAGCAATTGGAGATGATGTTGAGCAGGCACAAAAATCAGCTTATCAAGCAATTAAAAATATCGACTGGCAGAATAGTTTTTATCGCACAGATATTGGTTGGCGAGCAGTTTCTCGCAATAAATCTCCAGCAGATAACAAATAATAAATTCTAATCTGCTACAAAAATTTTATAAAATAATCAAAGAGATAAAAAGTGACAACAATTAAAGGCCCACGCATCGGAATAGCGCTTGGTGGAGGATCATCACGAGGCTTAATGCACATTCCTTTTGTTGAGGCGATGGACGAAATGGGTTTGCGCCCTTCTGTTATTGCTGGCACATCAATTGGCTCGCTTGTTGGTGCAGGTTGGGCAGCAGGAATGAGCGGTAAAGAAATCCGCGAACATTCAATAAAAGTGCTTGGCAATATGCGCTCAATCACTTCTCGACTTTGGAAAACTCAAATTAAAGACTTACGGAACTTGTTTAAAAACGGAATTTCAACACAACTTGATCCATTAACTATTGTTGAGGCCTTTTTACCAGAGGGTTTCCCAAAAGAATTTGAAGGCCTGAGAACCCCACTTTATATCATCGCAACTGATTTTAGATCATGGCATCAGGTGATATTTCACACAGGTGAAATCATTCCCGCCATTGCTGGCTCAATTGCCATTCCCTCTTTATTTAAGCCAGTAGAATTTGATGGCCGATTATTAGTTGATGGTGGGGTGGTAAACCCTTTGCCGCTTGATTCGGCTTCGATTGGCACAGATATTACTATTGCTATTGATGTTAATGGCGACCCAAGTAATCGCACTAGCATTAAAGAGCCCTCAGCGATTGATGTAACGCTTGGCTCAGCTCAAATTATGATGCATTCACTCACCGCCCATAATATTGCCGCCTACCCACCAGATTTATATGTCCGCCCCCATGTTAAAGAATTTGGCGCTTATGAATATTGGAGAGTGCGTGAAATAATTGAAGAGGGCGAAAAGGACAAAGATCAATTCAAACGAGATGTTTCAAAACTAATAGAAGATTTTATCGTCTCAAGGCAAAGAATTTCGTAAGCAATAAACCTGCCGCCTGCTCCTCAATTCCACCAATAACCTCTGGCTTATGATGACAGGTCTTTGCGCTAAAAAACCGCACACCATTATCAACCGCTCCACCTTTTTTATCTTCTGCCCCATAATAAACCCGCCTAATTTTAGCTAGCGAGATCGCCCCAGCACACATGGTGCAAGGCTCAAGTGTTACATAAAGATCGCATTTCTTTAGGCGGCTTTCATTCAAAATTAAAAGCGCCTTCCTAATGGCCAAAATTTCCGCATGCGCTGTTTGATCATTTAACTCACGCATTTTATTACGCTCCTTAACAATCACTTTTCCATTATGAACAATCACCGCTCCAACAGGCACTTCCCCATGCTTTGCACTAAGCTTAGCTTGCTCTAACGCTTGTTTCATTGGGGAGATAATATTCAAACTGTTTGAACCTTTTTTAAAATTGATACACAATGATTATAAGGAGAATCAATCTATGTCTATCAGACGATTACCTAATGATCTAGTCAATCGCATAGCTGCTGGCGAAGTTGTCGAGCGCCCCGCTTCCGCACTTAAAGAGATTGTAGAAAACGCCCTAGATGCAGGCGCAAGCAAAATCTCTATCACAACTGCCAACGCTGGCAAAAGCCTATTGCGCATTGAGGATAATGGCTTAGGCATGAATGAGGCAGATTTAATACTCTCTATAGAGCGTCACGCCACCTCTAAATTATCACAAAATAATCTTGATAATATTTGCTCATTAGGCTTTCGTGGCGAGGCTTTGGCCTCTATCGGGGCTGTATCAGAACTGATGATAGCCTCACGCACTGCCACAGCAGATAGCGGCTTAAAAATTAGCACTTTTCAGGGCAAAACACAAAATCCAAAACCTTTTTCAATGAATATAGGCACAATTGTTGAGGTTAAAAACCTATTTGATGCAATCCCCGCCCGCAAGAAATTTTTAAAATCTGACAGAGCAGAAACTAGCGCCATCACTGATATGTTAAAACGCTTAGCCATGTCCAACCCAGATGTGCATTTCATCATTGAGGGATCGGACAGGAAAACAATCAATTGGCCTTCGCAAAGCGGCAAAGGCGCATTATCTGCAAGGGTGGCACAAGTGATGGGGGCAGATTTTGTTAGCAACTCATTCTCGTTGAATTTTTCTTGGGCGGGCATCACTATTGCAGGTCTGGCAGGACTGCCAACTTTTACAAAAGCAAATTCTTTGAGCCAGTTTTTCTTTGTTAATGGCCGCGCGGTGCGAGATAAATTATTATTAGGCGCAGTGCGAGCAGCTTTTTCTGACTATATTTTTCGTGATCGTTTTCCTGTTATCTCGCTTTTTATCTCGCTTGATCCAAGTGAAGTTGACGTAAATGTTCACCCCGCCAAAACCGAGGTAAGATTTCAAAACCCAAGTGCCATTCGCTCAGCTATAATTAGTGCCATAAAACATGGGCTTGAGGGCGTAGGATTTAAAGCTTCATCAAGCGTTGCTGATGCTGCATTAAGTTCATTCAAACAGCCGCAAAGACACTATGCTCCAAGCGCAAATCAATATCAAAATGTCCCCTCAATTTATGAGCCGCAAATGGCTGGTCTTAGTGAGCCAAGCGCAAAATTTGAACATCAAATATTAGAGCCAGAAGTAAATGATTATCCGCTTGGGGTAGCAAGAGCATTAGTTTTTGAAAATTTTATTATCTCACAAAGTGAAAAAAGCCTATTGCTGATAGACCAACATGCCGCGCACGAGCGCCTAGTTTATGAGCATTTCAAAACCCAGCTTAAAAATGGCAATATTGATTCTCAAGCTCAGCTAATTCCTATCATTATTGAATTGCCAATTGATGATTGCATCAGGTTAGAACAAGCTGCAAATGATCTTGAAAAACTAGGACTTTTCATTGAGCGTTTTGGCGAAAAAGCAATAGCCGTGCAGCAAGTGCCAGCCCTGTTAAAAAACCCAGATATAAATAAACTAATCAACGACTTAGCAGACGAATTAGCCGAGCATGGCTCAACTCAAGTGCTGGGCGCAAGGCTAGAAACAGTGTTAGCAAGCATGGCATGTCACGGCTCTGTTCGCTCTGGTAGAATATTAAAACTAGACGAAATGAACGCCCTATTAAGAGACATGGAAAACACCCCCCATTCAGGACAATGTATCCACGGCCGCCCAACCTATGTCGAACTTGAAAAAAGCGATATTGAGCGGTTATTTGGGCGAAGTTAGGTATTTATAAACGCCACATTGCACTGCTTTTATTATGTTTTTATTTATAGAGATGCCATTATTTTATAAATTTAATTGTTCACTATTCTGCACATTATTATCTACCCCATCTCAATAATCTCAGCCAACTCAAGTGAACCACCGATCATATCAAGATAAGGGTCACTCTGAGCGATTTTTTGCGCTGCTTCCATGTCATCAGCCCTGATTATCATATAACCACCCATAGCATTTGGGTTCGGCTTATTTGAAACTCCATCAGAGGTGATAATTGTTGCGCCTTTTAGCGGAGTTCCAGCATTGATGACCGCATCGTCAAGCCCACTCACCCAAGCCTTCCATTTACCCATGTGTGCCATGCCTTCATCAGGAGTTGCTGGTTTTGCTTGTCCACGATAGGTAATCATATAATTTGGCATATTGTTTCCTTTATAAGTGTTTAATTTTTCATTGCGCTGCTTTTGTCCCTGCCTGCCCAGCTTCAAGATTGCCCATTTCATCAATAATATGGTTTGCTAGCGCATCATAAATTCCGCCATAGGCATGGCTGGCTCGCAACAGGGCTATTTGCGCATCACGCAAGCGTGGGAATTTTTTATTCTCTATTATTTGCATGCCTTGCGAAATTGCTGATTCTGGCAAAAACCCTATTGCTAGGTCTGATAAAACAGCACTTGAAATAGCAGTGGCATCAGATGCAGTATAGGCTATGCGATAATCTTGACCGACTCGATTTAGACCATCGATTGCATCATTGCGCCAAAGGCATGTTTGCGGGCCAGCAGTAATTGGAATTGGTTTGGTTTTTAACGCTTGGCTATTTTTGGCGCTTACCCAATGGACTTTTTCTGTGCGAAATAATTCGCCAAACTCCTCCATTGTGCCTTGCGAAAATACTATTAAATCAAAACGCCCAGCGCTCATGCCTTCAAGTAAATCCTCACTTGCCATACATTTTACATCAACAGTAATTTTAGGATTAGTGCGCTGAAATGAAGAAAGCACTATGGGCAACAATCGAACCGCATAATCATCTGGCACACCAAAGCGAATATTGCCCGATAAATCACCCTCACGAAATAAATCAATAATTTCAGCGTTTACTCGTAACATACGCCTAGCAAGAGCATAAAGAGCGACACCCTCATGGGTTAGCGAAATTTTGCGCCCCTCACGAATAAATAGTTTTGTATCGAGTCGCTCCTCAAGCCGTTTAATCTGCATAGAAACAGCAGATTGCGTCTTAAAAACTCTCTTTGCCGCCTCAGTAAAACTTGAGCAATCCGCAATAGAGCAGAATGTTTGTAATTGGTCTAAATCCAGAGGCATTACCATTTGTTATTCCATCACAAAAATTGATAGGTATGATGAAATCTATTTGTTAGACGAATGAATTGCAACCCCCTATATTGCTTTTATGAACAATAGTTCAAACGTTAGATTAACCCCAAAACAGCTCAAGGAGAGAAATCATGGGTATTTTTTCAAATATTTCGCGCAAACGGTCTTTAAACGCTTTGTCAGGTCTTGATAATTCTCGTCTAAGTGATTTGGGTTTAAACCGCTATGACTTGTTTGAAGCAAGAAATGTTAGCTCAGCAAAGCTTGGTGGTTTTTTAAACCAGCGCCGTTCTGAGCGCGCGTATTTTTGGATGCGTTAATAATATAAATATATTTTCTATCCCTAAAGGGTCGGGTTGGTTTGAAAAAGCTAATCTGGCCTTTCCCTATTTAGTTGGGTGGTTTGGTAAGATAAAATTTCTTTACGTCTTTGAGAGAGGGGCAACTCATTATTGAGTCATTGCAATGTGGCTATGGATTGCTTCGTCGCTCTCGCTCCTCGCAAAGACGGGCTCGGTTACTCTTTTCGCAAAGATGTGGAGCGACTTTGTGTTTTAATAAGCAGATTCTGATTACTGTGTTATCTTTGCTTCTTCACTTTGCCGCGAAAGAGCTTTTATTAGTCCAAAAGCCATATAAACAGCTAGCAGAGCAAACGGGATTGAGCCTATTGCCACTCCCCACGCTATGCCTTTCAAATCACCATAATATGCACCAACCCAAATGAAGGGAAGCACTCCAATTGTTTGGCGAGCCCAGTTTAATGCAGTTGCCCAAAGTGGGTGACCAAGATTGTTAAAGGCGGCGTTGGTTACAAAAAGTAATCCGTTAAAGAAAAATGAAAAAGCAACAATTGTAGTAAATAGGTTTATCATTAGCGCCATATCGCCTGTTGCAGAATAAATGTCGATTATCAGGTTGCGCCCAAAAAATAGCAAAGCCCAAGCAAAGGCGACATATATCAGGTTGAATTTAATTCCATCAATTAGTGTTTGTCTTACCCGTGCCATATTTCCTGCGCCAGCATTTTGCCCAATTATTGGTCCGACTGCACCAGAGAGGGCAAAAATCACTCCAAATGCTAGCGGGATTAACCTATCAACAACAGCCTGGCCCGCAATTGCGGCATCGCCATAAGAGGTGATAGCTTGAGCTATTAAAAACGCACCAAAGGGAGAGGCAATATTGGTGAAAATTGCTGGCACAGTGAATTTGAGTAAATCTTTTAAGTCAGCAAAAAAGCGCCTTACACTTGGCCATCTTATCATATCATGCACGCCGATAAGATAATATAGACCAAGAGCTGCAAATAATATTCTTACACCTGCTGAAACTATTGCTGCGCCTGTTATTTCTAGCCCGAAGTAAAAAATGAAAATTGGGTCAAGCGAAGCGGTGAGAATTCCACCAATAAGCGTTATGCTCATGGCGCGTTTTGCGTCTCCTTTTGCACGTAAAATTCCCATAGCTACCACTCCAACAGCAAAAAATGGTGTGGTTGGTAAAATAATGGTCAAATATAATTGCGCATGGCGCAATGCTTCTCCTTGTGCATTGAGCAGGTCTAATAACGGATCGCGTAATATCAATAATATTATGGCGATTATCATGTTTAATAAAAACGCCGCAATAATTGCAGTGCCAGCATAAGAAAAGGCCTCACTTTCATTTTTTGCCCCAAGCGCACGAGCAACCAAAACAGAAGCACCAATCATCATGCCAATGGAAATGCCAATAATAAAGGCTATCACATAAGAAGAGCGGCCAACTGCCGCAGTTTGAGCAGTATCGTTTAATAATGAGATATAATAAAGTGAGATGGCATCAACAAAAAATACTGACATCAAGCCAATGGCAGAAGTGCTGGTCATTATTAAGACATGGCGCATTGTTGAGCCAGATGTAAAAACTGCTTTAGACATGAGTGATAAATCTTTAAAAATTAAGGCAGGGTGAGGTAGCCTTGGTTAAAGCCATTAAGAGAAACAGGAATGCCAATTCCCTCTTCAGGAGTTTTGAAAATGATGAAAATGGCGTTTTGACCATCTGATAGAGTTTTTATTAAATTATCGTCCATGATAACTTCTGCTACACATCCACTTGGTAAGCAGCGCACAAATGCAACACGACCCATATCTTTGCCGTCAATATTAAGACCTAAGCCATTGGGTAATAATATCCCAAGTGGTGCTAAAATTCTTAATAAGCTGGCTTGTTTATCGGCAGTTTTGAGAACAATGACAGAAAGCCCAATATTAGACTGGTTTTCTGCGGTGACATTTTGGATAAGCGCGCATTGCTCAAAACTAGCACCTGGCGGAGTATCACAGCTTAATTGCCAATCACCATGTTCAGATTTTATTACGGCCTGAGCAAATGAAGCTGATGCGCTAAAAAAAAGAATAATGACAAAACTGCTGATGATGGTAAACAGGCGAGAAATTATATGCTTCACTTTATGAAGTCTCCAAAATTGTTGAATTAAAAATAGAGTATTTTCTTGATAGGCAATTGGTCAACTAAAAAGAGAAAAAAAGCAATAATGGGGCAGGATAATAAAAATACACCTTAATAATGAATTATAACAGCCTTGCCCTAAGGTGAAGTTGGTTATAAGAGTGGCTTTCAATCTTTTAAGAGTTTAAGATAAGATGAAATATATCTCTACACGTGGCGATGCGCCAGTTTTAGGTTTTTGTGATGCTGTTCTTGGCGGACTAGCAGATGATGGCGGGCTTTATTTACCTCAAACTTGGCCGCAGATTTCACAAGATGAAATTGCCAGTTTTGCAAATAAGACATTTAGTGAAATTGCTTTTGCTATTATTTCTCGCTTCACTGGTGATGAAATTGCACCAAATGAGCTAAAAGCCATTGTTGAAGAAGCATATTCTAGTTTTAATCACCCATCAATCACCCCTTTGGTTGAGCTTGAGCCATCTCATTTTGTGCTTGAGCTTTTTCATGGTCCAACTTTAGCGTTTAAAGACGTTGCCATGCAGTTTTTAGCTTTGGTGATGGATCATATTTTAGTGAAAAGGCAACAAAGAGCAACTATTATTGGTGCAACTTCTGGTGATACTGGCTCAGCAGCGATTGAGGCATTTCGTGGGCGAGATAATATTGATATTTTCATTCTACACCCTTATGGGCGCACCTCCGAAGTGCAGCGCCGCCAGATGACAAGCGTGCTTGATGATAATGTTTATAATATTGCTCTAAAGGGTAATTTTGATGACTGTCAAACAATCGTAAAAGGTTTGTTTGGCAATAAGAAATTTCGTCAACGCACGGCTTTGTCAGGGGTTAATTCTATTAACTGGGGTCGGATTTTAGCGCAAATTACCTATTATTTTAAGGCAGCTAGCGATTTGGGCGCACCAAACAGAGAGATTGATTTTAGCGTTCCTACAGGAAATTTCGGTGATATTTTTGCAGGTTTTGCTGCAAAGCAAATGGGTTTGCCAATTGGTAAATTAAATATTGCAACGAATGAAAATGATATTTTAGTGCGCACAATAGATAGTGGAAAATATGAGGCCTCAGGGGTAAAGCCAACCACTTCACCATCGATGGATATTCAAGTTTCCTCTAATTTTGAGCGACTTTTGTTTGAAGCGCTTGGGCGCAATGATGAAGATTTGTGCCGTTTGATGGATAGTTTGAAACAATCTGGTGGCTTTTCTATTTCAAAAGATGTTTTGTCGGTTTTACGCAAAGATTTTGCGGCACTTAAGGCAGATGAAGATCAGGTGGTTGCAACAATGAAAGATTGTTATTTGCAAAGTGGATATTTGATTGACCCGCACACGGCTGTTGGTGTGTTTGTTGCTAGAGGTTTAAAGGATAGTGATAGACAGATGGTTAGCCTATCAACTGCTCACCCTGCTAAATTTCCTGACGCAGTAAAAAATGCAACTGGGGTTATGCCAGCTTTGCCATATTTTTTAGCTGATTTATTTGAAAAACCAGAGCAGTATGACATTTTAGAAAATGAGCAAAAAGTGATTGAGAAATATATTTTAGATCGCACTCGTGCTTAGATGCTATCTTATTGGAGTTAAATAGTTGAGAGTTAAAACTAGCAGACTAAAGAATGGTATGGTTGTTGTTTCAGATAATATGGAGCATCTTGAATCTGCCTCTATTGGCGTTTGGGTAAAATCTGGATCTCGGTGTGAAAACGATGATGAGCATGGAATTTCGCATATGCTTGAGCATATGGCGTTTAAGGGAACAAAAAAACGTTCACCTAAGCAGATTGTTGAAGAAATTGAAAATGTTGGAGGCCAGTTAAATGCCTCAACTTCGATTGAGCATACTGGATATTATGCTAGAATTTTAAAAGATGACGTTGGATTGGCATCTGATATTTTAGCTGATATTTTACAAAATTCTACTTTTGATATAAAAGAGTTAGCGCGTGAAAAACAAGTGATTGTGCAGGAAATTGGTGCCTCACACGATGATCCAGATGATTTGGTGCATGATTTATTTTTAGAGGTGGCTTATCCAGACCAAGCAATAGGTAGGCCAATTCTTGGCACAGTAGAATCTGTTGGAAATTTTAGCGCAAATAAAATACGTGCCTATATGGATCGTAATTATGTTGGCGATAGAATGATTGTTGCTGCGGCTGGCAATGTTAATCACGACAAATTGGTAAAGAATATTGAAGCAAGCTTTATAAATATTTCAAAAAGCGGCGCACCAGAACCTAAAAAAGCTATTTATGTTGGTGGAGATAAAAGACTTATCACTAAGCATGAGCAGGCGCATGTTGTTTTGGGCATGGCGGGCAGGGCGTATAATAGTGATGGTTTTTATGCGGTGCAAATTCTTACAGAAATTCTTGGTGGAGGAATGAGCTCGCGTCTTTTTCAAGAGATAAGGGAAAAACGCGGGCTTTGTTATTCTGTTTATGCATTTCATTGGGCTTTTGCTGATAGCGGTGTATTTGGTGTTGCTGCAGATACGGGGTCTGAACTTGTTGGTGAATTAGTAATGGTGATTATTGATGAGTTAAAAAGGGCAGTTGATGATATTCAGGAAGAAGAAGTTATTAGGGTTCGAAATAAAATTAGAGCTGGGTTGTTAATGTCGCTTGAAAACCCTTCAATTCGTGCCAGTCAGCTTGCGCGCCAGCAAATATTGTGGGGGCGGGCAATTCCTATGGCAGAAACGGTTGATAGAATTAGTAAAATCAGTGCTAAAAGAGTGAAAGATGTTGCAAAGGATATTATTGATAATGCAACTCTAAGTGTTGCAGCTGTTGGCCCGCTAGAAAAAATGCCATCTTACGAAGCTATGATGAAGCGGTTGAAATCTTAAGGCTGGTGAATAGTGTTATTTAATTGGTTCAATAAGTCCAAACAGATATTGCTTGAAAATGATGAATTGCTTTTAAGGTCGTTGCAAAAAAAAGATTATTTACAATGGGAGCATGTTCGATCTAACTCTAAGGATTTTTTAACTCCTTTTGAGCCTCGCTGGGGAGAAAAAAGTTTAAGTAAACAAAATTTTTTACGGCGGATTAGATATTTTAATAGACAAGCAGCACTAGGACAGGGATTTTCTTTTTCTATTTGGAAAAAAACAAATGCAGCACAAGTTTTGGTTGGTGGGCTTAGTTTAACAAATATCCGTCATTTAAGTGGTCATGTTAATCTTGGTTATTGGGTTGGCGAAAGTGATAAAAATAAAGGAATTATGAGTTTAGCTGTTGCCTTAACTTTGCCATTTATATTTAATTCGCTTGGGCTTTGTCGAATTCATGCCGCTTGTTTGCCGAGCAATATTGCCTCGCGCAAGGTTTTAGAAAAAAATGGCTTTTGTGAAGAAGGTTTTGCAAAGAATTATTTGCAAATTGATGGTGTATGGCAAGATCATGTGCTTTATGCTTTAACTTTAGAAGAATATCGTGATGGAAATATAAATGAAGCTAGTTAAATTATTTTTAGTGTCTTTTTTCTTGGTTTTTAGCTTTATTCACGCATCAATGTCGTTTGAGGTTTTTACCGTTCCTCATGATGTAAATGCGGTTAATATAAGTGCTGGCATTGATATTAAACAAGGTGATGGTGGTAGGATTGAGCTAAGCACGGCAGCTGGTGAAGATGGAATTATCAGGCGAATTGAGGTGTTAGCGGCAGATCAAAATACAAATCCAAATTGGGCATTGTTTGCCCTTAGAAATGATGGTGATGAACAGATAGAGAGGTTGCTGGTTGCGCCGTTTTTTAGTTTAGTTAATTCAGGTATTGTTAAGCCAGATCTTGGAGCAAAACGTCTTTCTTTTTTAACGGTAAGTCAGGGGTTGCGCCCAGAGCGGGTTGTTGATTATGAGGCTGATGTTTTTAAGATAACGCTTGATCCTGGTGCAACCGTTACTTTTATTGCTGAGCTTAGTGGAGAAAGCCTGCCTGAATTATTTT
The DNA here is from genome assembly GCA_026989045.1 of Hyphomicrobiales bacterium. GTDB lineage: Bacteria > Pseudomonadota > Alphaproteobacteria > Rhizobiales > Devosiaceae > S141-66. The sequence goes on from JALSJY010000035.1 coordinate 23,312, forward strand.
TGTGGAAACCAGAAACGTATAGCGATTATATAAATTCATTCACTTTATTTCGCGGCATTGTTTTAGGTATTTCAGCGGTCGTTGCTGTGTTTCTTACCATTATGTTTGTGGTTAAGGGGCGTGGGGTATTTCCTGTTACTGCGGCTTTTTCTTGGGCGGTGCTGGCTTATTTATTAGTTGATTTTGGAGTTATGGGTCGGATTTTGGGTATTGAAAATGCTTCAACGGGTCATTTGCGAGCGGCAGCAGAGGCTGGCTTGGCTACTACGCTTTTTGGATTTTTATTCATATATTTAAATTTGCATCGATGGCATTTCCGCTTCATACATTTCGCTTTAGTCTTATTAAGTATTTTTGCAATGCTTTTTGGCCTGGCATTTTTTCAACCTGAATTAGCCACAACTATTGCAAGAATTATGCTATCATTGCTTGGTGGCATGGGGTTGGTTTTGATTATAATTCTTGGAATTCGTGGTTATGATCGTGCAGTATTATTAGTGCCAACTTGGATAATATTTTTAGCTTGGTTATTATATGCTTTCTTGGTTGTTTCAGGTTATATTTCTAATGATATTGCTCAATCGACAGTATCTGGCGGGCTGGTTTTAATAGTGATGCTTATTGGTTTTACAACAGTTCAACATGCTTTTTCAGAGGGGCAGACATCTGTTGGCTCTTTGTCTGAAGTAGAGAGAAGAGCTTTGGCATTAACTGGCAGTGGTGATTTTGTTTTTGATTGGAATATTGAAAGAGATCGTATTTCTGTTTCTGATGAATTAGCAACTCGCTTGGGTGAGAAAAAAGGCGCATTAACTGGTTCTGTTAAGCGTTGGCTAGATAGAATTCATCAAGACGATAGACAAAGGTTTCGCACTGCACTTGATACACTTATTGAATTAAATCGCGGAAAAATAAATACTGACATTCGACTGCAGACAAAAGATGGCACATATCGCTCTTTTCGCTTAAGGGTTAAGCCAGTGTTAGGCTCAAACGGGCAGAGCGTTAGGATTGTTGGCACGTTGCGTGACGTTTCTGATGAAAGGGTTGCTCAAAAACGTTTGCTGCATGATTCAGTTAATGATGCTCTTACTGGCCTGCCAAATAAAGCTTTATTTATGGATAGGTTAAGTCGGGCGATTATTCGCTCTAAATCTTCCAGCTCAAACTTAAAGCCTGCAATTTTATTGATTGATATTGATAGGTTTTCTGAACTTGATGAGCGAATTGGATTAACTGCTGCAGATAGTGTTTTGTTAGCTAGCTCACGTCGCATTTCACGCCTTTTGCGCCCACTTGATACGGTGTCGCGGCTGAATGGGGATCAGTTTGGAATTATTCTTGCTAGTGAACAATCAGCTGAAAAAATTGCTAAAATTGCAGAGCAAATACGCAAAGATATGCGAGTGCCGTTTAATTTTGGTGAAAAAAATATAACACTTAGCGTTTCGATTGGGGTAACTATTTTTGATAATAGTGAGGTTGGCGCTAGTGAAGTTTTGCGTAATGCTGAGTTAGCAATGTCTTATGCGAAACGTAAGGGTGGAGATAAAATTGAGGCCTATCGTGCTGTTGCTAACTCAATTGTTGAATATTCGCGCTTGTCTGAAGAGGATTTGGAGCGAGGTATTCGCAAGGGTGAATTTAGGGTATATTTTCAGCCTATTATGGATTTACAGACAAATTTAATTGCTGGTTGTGAGGCGTTAATGCGCTGGGAGCATGAAAGCAAGGGCAATATTGCACCCGCTGAATTTATCGCATTGGCTGAAAGAAGCGGGCAAATTAAAAAGCTTGGGCAGTTAGCGTTTGAGCAAGCGGCAATTAGAACTCAACAATGGTGTGATGAATTTAAAATTGATGATGATTTTTTTGTTTCAGTCAATCTTTCGCCATTGCAATTAGCTAATGAGAATATGCTCTTAGAAATGAAGACTTTGGTTGATAGGCATATAAATATTGTAAAACATCTCAAGCTGGAAGTTACAGAAAGCCAAGTGATGGCTAATGCTGAACATTCAGCCTATATGTTGGCAACGCTTAAATCTATGGGATTGAGTTTAGCGCTTGATGATTTTGGCACCGGATATTCCTCGCTCTCATATTTACATCGTTTTCCTTTTGATAGCATAAAAATTCCTGCCCCATTTGTGCAGATAAGCCAAGAAAAAGGCATGATTCATACGCAAGTGCCTATCATTCGTTCGATCATTGCCCTTAGTAATGATCTTGGCATGCAAGTTATTGCTGAAGGGGTTGAAACAAAGGCTGAGATTGAGCGATTGAAAGAGCTTAATTGCAAATATGCGCAGGGTTATTATTTTGGTGTTGCAATGAGCGCTAAAGACTTCAATGAAAAATTGAGAGCGCAATATAAGACTTAAGTCAAAATAATGATTAAGCATTGCCAAATGTTGGACTTAATGAAGCGCGGGTTGCGCCAATTTGAGCAAGCGCAAAATCATATCTTTCTTCAAGCGGAATATTAAATAATAATGCGCTGGTAAATGGGGTAATAAGCCAGCCATTATTTTTTAATTCATTTTCAAGTTGCATGGCTGACCAACCACAATATCCGAGTGCGAATAATGATTTTTTTGGCGGCTTACCAAAGGCAATTGCCTTAAGAACATCGCTTGTGGCGGTCATGCTTATTTCGTCATTGATAGAAAAACTATTGTCTTTTTGCATATAATCTTTTGAGTGAAGGACAAAGCCACGACTTTTGTCAACTGGTCCGCCAGCTAAAACTGCTCTGGTTTGAATATCTGGTGATAAATTGATTAACTCTTCTTTCTTTCCTAATTTCATTTCTTTTAATACATCAGAAAATTGCATATCATGCATGGGAATGTTTATTACTAACCCCATTGCACCATCTTTATTGTGATCTATCATATAAATGATAGTTTCAAAAAATCGTTTGTCACCCATAGAGGGAGTAGCAATAAGAAATTGACCTTTTAGCGAAGCTGGCATTTGCTAAACCTTTGCATTTTTAGTTATTTTGATAAGAAATAACATTTTGTCGCAATTGTGATTTGTTATATTAGCATCATATGGTGCAGTAATTATATTTGTAAATAATGTTTATTTTAAAATATGAGAATTTTATGCGAGTTATTGTATCTTTTGTTTTAGTTTATTTATTCTCTTTTGCTTCGCTTGGTGCAGAAAGCGAATGGCAAGATATTGGGCTTGATGCTAAAATCAGGCTTATCTCTAGTAATGAAATAAAAGCAGAAAATTCTGTGATGGTTGGCATTGAAATGAAAATGTCACAAGAGATCAACACATATTGGCGTATTCCTGGTGAAGTGGGAATTCCTATGCAAGTAGATATTTCCAATTCGAGCGGTATTATTTCAAAGCAGATTTTTTGGCCCTATCCCTTGCGTGAAGAAAAATTAGGCTATCTTGATTTTGTTCATTATGGCGATGTGGTTTTTCCAATTAAGGTGAAGCTAGAAAATGGAGCGGCTGAAAAAGGTGCAATAGTGAGGGCCGATATATTTTTAGGAATTTGTGCAAATATTTGT
>JALSJY010000036.1 GCA_026989045.1 Hyphomicrobiales bacterium
CAGGAATAAACCCCATATCCAACATGCGATCAGCTTCGTCAATGACCAAAATATCAACACCAGTCATCAATAATTTGCCGCGCTCAAAATGGTCAAGTAAACGACCAGGAGTAGCTATAAGAACATCTGCACCCCTATCAAGAATTTTATTCTGATCCTCAAATGATACTCCGCCAATCAGCAGGGCAACATTTAGCTTGTGATTTACGCCATATTTTTCAAAATTCTCATGCACTTGTGCCGCTAACTCGCGAGTTGGCTCTAATATAAGAGTTCGTGGCATGCGCGCCCGTGCGCGCCCTTTTTCAAGCAAGGTAAGCATAGGTAAAACAAATGATGCAGTTTTGCCTGTGCCAGTTTGGGCAATGCCAATCACGTCACTTTTGCTCATCACATAAGGAATAGCCTGCTCTTGAATTTCGGTGGGCTCGCTATATCCTGCCGCGATTACGGCTTGAACTACTTTTGGGCTTAACCCAAGTTTAGAAAAATTATCACTCAAATTTTTTCTCAAATTATTGAAATTATATTTCAGGTAAAGCAAGCCAAATAGACTTGCTTTTCGAGCGGAACATAGCGTGCATAAGCTTTAAGTCAACAGCCAAATTAATCTTGTGTTAACGTCCGCTAAAAAACAAGTGTTTTTATAGCAAGGTTTAAATGTCTAAATCAGTAGCAAATTGTGCATTTTCTTGAATAAATTCAAATCTTGCTTCGGGTCTATTTCCCATTAGTCTTTCAACACTTGAACTGGTAGCAAGCCTATCATCAATAATAGATATTTGTAACATGTTGCGGCTGTCTGGGTTCATGGTTGTTTCTTTTAGGTGTTTATATGGCATCTCGCCAAGTCCTTTAAATCTGGTAACATCGACTTTGCCACGGCCAGTAAATTCATTTTCCATAAGCCTGTCTTTATCTTCATCGTCCATGGCATAAAGTGTTTTTGCACCTTGGGTAATGCGGTAAAGCGGTGGCATTCCTAAAAACAAATGACCATTATCAATTAACTGCGGCATTTCAGAAAAGAAGAATGTCATTAAAAGCGCCGCAATATGCGCGCCATCAACGTCAGCATCTGTCATTATAATGATTTTTTCATAGCGAAGGTTTTCTTCGCTATATCTATCACGAGTGCCGCAACCCAAAGCCTGAATTAAATCGCCAATCTGCTGGTTGGCCAAAACTTTCTCTTGAGCAACTCCTGCAACATTAAGGACTTTTCCTCGCAGTGGCAGCACAGCCTGATTTTTGCGATTCCTAGCCTGTTTTGCACTTCCTCCAGCACTGTCGCCTTCAACAATGAATAATTCCGCCCCCTCGCTAGACTTTTGTGAACAATCGGCAAGCTTTCCAGGTAAGCGTAATCTGCGCGTTGCGCTTTGCCGATCAATTTCTTTTTGCTTGCGCCGTCTAACTCTCTCTTCTGCTCGCTCAACTGCCCAATCAAGTAATTTTGACGCTTGTGATGGGGTGTTAGCCAGCCAGTGGTCAAATGCATCACGCACTGCATTGTCAACAATTTTTATTGCTTCTTGTGAGGCTAATTTATCTTTTGTTTGACCAACAAATTCAGGCTCACGCACAAATACACTAAGCATCGCCCCGCAATAGCCAAGCACATCTTCTGCGGTGATGATTGAAGCGCGTTTATTATTAGTCAATTCGGCATAGGCTTTTAATGACTTTAGCAATGCAGATCGTAAACCTGCCTCATGCGTCCCGCCATCTTGAGTTGGCACCGTATTACAATAAGATGAGGTGAAACTATCACCAATATACCATGCAATTGCCCACTCCACCGCACCATGTTTACCAGGTTTTCCAACAGTACCATAAAAAACCTCATCAACAATGCGGGTTTTTCCTTCAATACGAGTTTCCATGAAATCACGCAAACCATTTGAATATAGAAATGTTTTCTTGGCTGGCACTTCTTCATTTGCAATTTCTTCATCACAAGACCAGCGAATTTCTATGCCGCCAAATAAATAGGCTTTTGCTCGAGCCATTTTATAAATGCGCTGAGGCAGGAATTTTAGTTTTGTGCCAAAAATTTCAGGGTCAGGATGAAAGCGAATAGATGTTCCGCGTCGATTATGCCCTTTGCCAACCTCTTCAAGCTCACTGGTTGCCTTGCCTTTACTGTAAGTCTGGCGATAAAGCACTTGGTTTATTACCACCTCAACAATTAAGTCATCGGATAGGGCATTAACTGCAGAAATTCCAACCCCGTGTAATCCGCCAGAAGTTTCATAAGCATCACCATCAAATTTTCCACCAGCGTGCAAAGTGGTCATAATAATCTCAAGCGCTGATTTATTAGGGAATTTTGGGTGTGCGCCAATAGGAATGCCCCGACCATTATCGCTAATGGTTAAATAGCCCTCTTTATCCAGATGCACACCAATGCGAGTTGCATGGCCAGCAATTGCCTCGTCCATTGAATTATCAATAACTTCAGCAAATAAATGGTGCAGGGCATTAATATCGGTGCCACCAATATACATGCCAGGGCGGCGGCGAACAGGCTCTAGCCCCTCCAAAACCTCAATGTCTGCGGCAGAATATCCATCGACACTGGAGGCCTTAGTCGGCAATTTTTTGGGCTTTATTTGCTTTGGCTTCTCATTGGCATCAGAGGCTAAAATATTAGCAAATAAATCTTTATCTTGGCTCATTATCACTCCAGCACACTCATTACGAATCACAACAGATGCTTGTTTAGCACAAACACTAGAGTTTGTGGGGCTTGCAGGGCATTTTAAGCCATAAAATTATATTTTTGAACAGCAAAAGAATAAACTGTTTTTCATATCTTGTTTTTAAAGTGGTTCATAATCGGACAGTCTAGCAGGCAAAAAATGCCTATTTTTTACTTTTACTTTGCTTTGTCTTGGCAATTTTTTAAACTCAAGGTGCTATTTTTATTTCTATTGCGGTTTTAGTATGGAGTATCCGTATGCAGTCTGCTCAGAGTAAAAATTCTAGCTTTAGAGTTGAGCAGAATTATGAAACGCATGGATGGTTAAAAGTTGGATTTTTTAGTTTTGCGTACCAACTTAACCATCTATGTGTTTTGCGCCCCTTGGCTCTAGTTTCATTAACATTGTTATTTTATTTTGCTTGAGTGAGTTTTGTTTGCAATTCTCCTCCGCCGTTATCAACTCAGTTAATTTTTGCACCCTCAATGTCATATTGAGCGAAAGCGAAACATCTTACCTTTTGCGCTTAAGACCTTTCGACAAGCTCAAGGTGACATCGAGAGAATAGCTAGCTAAGGAGGGGTGCTCTTACCTTTCAGCGGTTTGATTATGCTTAGTATATCTATTGTGTAAAAAATACTTGACACAAAGTATAGTAGAGCATACACAATGTCTAATAAAGCAGACAACCCACATAAAAACAAACAAGAGGAAATCATGCCGCAACAGCAAAAAAGCATCTATGCATCATTATTCAGCACTGTGCTGATTTTCACCATCTATTTTTGGCGTATGGCAGAAATGCACGGGCAGGGGGCGTTTGAAGGAGAAAACGCCTTTATTCTAATCGGGCAATCTGTGCTTTGGCTGATGTTTGGTGGTATAATAATCAATATTATCGCTCATATTACCGTAAATATTATTTATGCAATCATTACAAAAGATGCCAATCCAAGCCCTGTGGTTGATGAGCGTGATAAGCTGAATGAATTACGAGCTTTACGTGTAGCTTATTATGTGTTTGGCGCTGGTTTTGTTTGGTCGATGGTTTCCCTTGCCTTTGGGCAACCCCCATTTATGGCATTTATTATTTTAATATCTTCATGCGCCATAGCCAGCCTAAGTGAAGGTTTTGTGCAGCTGTTTCTTTATCGTAGAGGATTTTGAAATGGCTGCTAGCAAAAGCAAGAGCAAGGTAAGCAATAATATTCGCCGCCTGCGCTTTGACAATGATGAAATGACCCAAAAACAGCTGGCAGAAAAGGTGGGCGTAACCCGCCAAACGATTGTCGCTATCGAAAACGCCAAATATGCCCCTTCGCTAGAATTGGCTTTTTTGATCGCTACGGCATTTAGTGTGCCGTTGCAAGATGTGTTTTCTTATGAAGGAAAGTAGAAAATAATCTTAAAATATATCACAAAGGAAAGAAAAATGGAAAAATTGGATATAAGAGTAAAATTTTCAACATTATGGATAATTGTCATGTTAAATATGGCATTTGCGGATATTTTGTCATTATATGTTCCGGGAATTCATGAGGAATTAGCAAGTTTTGCAGGCGATATTCCAATAACCTACCTTATGTTATTTGGTGCAGTTAAAATTCAAATCCCAATTTTCATGATTTTCCTGTCGAGAACATTGAAATATAAAGCCAACCGCCTCGCAAACATTATCGCAAGTATAATTACGATTATATTCGTTGTCGGCGGCGGAACACTAATGCCGCACTACATATTCATCGCAACTATAGAAGTGGCGTGCATGTTGGCAATTATTTGGTTTGCATGGAAATGGCGCAAAGCAGAAGTTTAGACTTTTCTTAGTAACCTGCCTGACAAAGGCTTATAGTTGCATTCGATTCCATAATTGTGTCGTGAATATAATGTATTATTCTTCTATGTTACAGATGATACCTTCTAAAACAATTTTGCTGAAAAAAGCAATGTTATTGCGGCTGGAGCCTGTCCTGACGAAAGTCAGGGACACAATGACTTTGGAGGGAGATTGCTGGCAAATGGGATTAAGGGCGTGTAAATAATTACAAAA
>JALSJY010000037.1 GCA_026989045.1 Hyphomicrobiales bacterium
CTTCACTGTGGTTATAAAGCCATGCAATATCTTCGCCGTTTTCAAAAGAAATTAGCAACTCAAAAATCTTTGAATCATTAGCTAAAACCATTTCGATTTTTGCTAGCATTTCATCAAGCCCCTGCCCGCTTAATGCTGACACCATAACATAATCTTGAACCTGCCCGATTGTGTTTATATTATCAAATAAACCAACAGGATTTTCATCATCTTGCGCTTCTTTATCCACTTGCTTTTTTTGCACAATATCAATTTTATTCCAAACCTCAATGATTGGCGTTTCATTTGCATCAATTCCCAAATCACTAAGCACAGACATAACATCTTGGCCTTGGGCGATATGGTCTGGGCTAGAAATATCTCTTACGTGTAAAATAATATCAGCTTGAATTACCTCTTCTAAGGTTGCACGAAAAGCTGCGATAAGGTCAGTTGGCAAATCAGCAATAAATCCCACAGTATCCGATAGGATAATATCTCGCCCATGCGGCAGGCTTGCTCGCCTAACCGTTGTATCAAGGGTAGCAAAAAGCATATCTTTTGCTTTCACATCAGCCTTGGTTATTGCGTTAAAAATGCTTGATTTACCTGCATTCGTATATCCAACAAGCGCAACAATTGGATATGGAACAGCGTCTCTTGGCTGGCGGTGCAAAGAGCGGGTTTTTGCTACTTTTGCTAATTTTTTCTCTAGCTTTGTAATGCGCTCTTGAATTTGGCGGCGATCACTTTCAATTTGCGTCTCCCCCGGCCCACCAGTGAAGCCACCACCACCACGCTGGCGCTCAAGGTGCGTCCAAGAGCGCACAAGTCGCCCTTTTTGATAATTAAGATGCGCCAACTCGACTTGTAAAACACCTTCTCTTGTTGCGGCACGCTCGCCAAAAATTTCTAGAATAAGCGCCGTGCGATCTAGCACTTTTGCGCCTATTTTCTCTTCAAGATTTCGCTGCTGAACGGGGCTAAGGCCTGCATCTATTAAAAGCAACTCTATTTTTTGCTGTTTTACTTGTTCTGCGAGATTATTGACATAACCTCCCCCAATATATGTTGCAGGGCGCACATCTCTAACTTTTACAATCTCGCTAAATATAATTTCAAGATTTATTGCACGAGCTAGCCCTTCAAATTCGCTTAAACGAATTTTTGCACTGCGTTTTTGTAATTTGTGATAAAGATCAGGGCAGATAAGAGCCACACGAGTTGGCGAGTTTTGTTGATCCACCAAAGACTTTCTATCGTGATGAAAATCAATGCCATTAGAATCTACATGATCTGAATTATGTCGGTTACTCGTCTTCGCCTCCGTCATGCTCTGCATCAAACAATTGAATTGTTTCGCTTGGCATAATTGTTGAAATAGCCGATTTGTAAACAAGCTGTGATTGAGAATCACGCCGCAAAAGCAGACTAAAGCTATCAAACCAAGATATTATACCAGAAAGCTTTACGCCGTTGACCAAAAAAATTGTCACAGGCATTTTTTCTTTTCTAATGTGATTTAAAAATGTGTCTTGTAAAACGTTTGACATTTATTCCCTTGCCCCTTTTTATTTCACTGCCTCTTTACATGCCCCAGCTATGCGCATGTTTTTATTATTATAAGTAGCAAAAAAACTATGGCATAAATTTCCAAAAATTCCAACGCCATAATGAATGTTATAGATTTGATTTTTTTAAAAATACAAATTACCATTTAATACGGCTAAATATTGCTAAAATTACTAGCAATTCTATTCTTGCTAATAGGCTTAGAGCAGATAATGTAAGTAAAATTGCGTTTGATGGCATTTGAACATCAACTCCAGCATATGACGAGGTCACTAAATTTGCTGTTGAAGAAAATGCCCCAACTGACATAGATAGGCTTGCTATGAAACTCTGACCAAGAAAAGAAAATATCAAAGTGGCTAGCATAATAGTCAATATTGCAATGAAAAGACTACTCCATATTGCCTTTGCTAATTTTAATTCAATTTTTTCTGCATGCACTGAATTGGCTATGCTTAAATGTGGATATACAAGTTTTCGAATTTCATTTCCTGAATGACGGAACATAGCGCTTATTCTAAAAACTTTAAGTCCGCCAGAAGTGGAATATGAGCAACCACCAACAACTGCTAAGGCTAGTATTAACTCAATAGGCAAGCCAACCCCTACCCTGTCATCATGAGTAATGCCAGTAGTAGTCATAATCGAAACAACATCAAAAACTGCATTAAGTGCCGCTTGGAATGGGCCAAAATATTCTGAGGGAGAATTAATGCTAACAATAATGGCGATGATGGAAACAAGCGCAACAGCAAAAAGAAAAACAGATGCTTCTCTATTTTCTTTATTGTTATGCCAACTCTTACTGAGTAGCGTGCGATGCCAAAGCAGGCTAGTTGCTCCAATCAACATAAAAATTATTATAATTATTTCAGCCATCACATTGTTCAAAACACTCGCGCCAGTATTTATTGGCATAAAACCATTGGTCGAAATTATGTTAATGGCTACATTGATGGCATCAACTGGATTAACTCTAGCAAGAACCAAAGCAGCTGCGCAAATTGCTGTGAGGGCAAAATATGGCACAAACACTTCAAAAAAAGTTTTAGCAATACGCGGATTACCCATTTTTGAGCTATGCAAAATTAACCGTAATTGCCGGTTCGGCACACCACCCACCTGATAGCGGCCAAGAACATAAACGCATAATAAAAGCGTTAACAACCCCCCTTGCCATGCCAAAATACCGCGATAAAAAGACATTGTTGAGCTAATCTCTGTTCGCTCTTGATATGTCGCTCCGAGTGTTACAATTGCAGAAACTGCTTCAAAAGTGGCGTGAGCCAGCTCAAGCTTTTCAATGAGCAAGAATGGAATCATAGCTAAAACACTAAGCATAATCCACATAGTGATAGATGCATAAAACACCTCTAGCCTATTTAGTTTTTTAAATCTTTTGGTTGTTGCTAACATTGTAAGAGAGGCAAGAAAACCTAAGGACAAGGCCAAAAATAAAAACGTCTCCAATGCCTGCCAATCTGAATAAGCAAAAGCAACTGCAGATGTTAATAATAGCGTAGCTGCAAAGAAAACAACTATAGCTGAAACAAGAGCAATTATTGATGTCATGATAAAAAAGTCATATCGTATACAAAACCCCTAAAAGAAATCCAGACTAACTCTAAACATCTGCTCAACTTTTCTTACCTGTTGAGTAAGCGCAAACACAACTACCAAATCTCCAGCCTCAATGCGCACATCACCTGCTGGCATAATAACTTTGTCACCACGAATAATTGCGCCAATTCTTATTCCCTCACCAACATCAAACTCCCTAAGTGGCTTGCCAACTAATGGTGATGTTTCCAAAGCTTCTGCCTCAATCAATTCAGCTCGACCCTCAAATAGTGAATAAACACCTCTAATGCGTCCTCGTCTGATATGACGAAGGATTTTTGATACGGTAATCGACCTTGGGTTGATAAAATTATCAACTCCTAATCGCTTAGCAAAACGTGGATATTGCGGCTGATTAACTAGAGCAAAATTTGCCTTACAACCAAGCTCACTCGCTAAAACTGATGAGAGTATATTTGTTTCATCATCATTTGTAAGCCCTAGATACATTTGCGCATCTCGCACATCAACTTCTTGCAAAATATCCTCTTGCAAAGCATCACCAAAAATTACGATAGACTTATCTAATGTTTCTGCTGCTATTTGAGCTATCTGTCTGTTGTTTTCAATTAAACGAACTGATATTGAATCATCGCTCTCTTCTAGCTTACGAGCAACATAACGGCCTACATTTCCGGCTCCTCCAATTACAATTTTTGTGGGAGGTTGGTCATCACAACCAAACAGGCCAAGCACACGAAAAATCTGACTTTTTGATACAGCAACTACCGCTTGATCACCAACACTCAAGCTATCGTGTGAGCTAACAGCATGAATTTCACCATCACGTTTTACACCCATCACAGTTGCTTGCAAATTTTGAAATAGCTCGGTTAGTTGACGTAATGGGGTGTCGATCACTGCGCAATCTTCTTTAACGTCAACAACAATAACCATTACATTTTCATCTTCAAAAGCAACAATTTCAGATGCACCAGGATAAGCTAGTCTTTGCAAAATTAAATCGCCCACCTCCATTTCAGGTGAAATAATTACATCAATAGGCAAGTGGTTGCGTGCAAATAAATTTTGCCATTGCGGGCTTAAATATGACTGCGCTCTAATGCGAGCAATGCGAGTTGGCACATTGAAAATAGAATGAGCGACTTGGCAAGCTGTCATGTTGACTTCATCAACTTGAGTAACTGCAATTAACATATCTGCATCTTGCGCCCCAGCCTGCGCTAAGACATCGGGGTGTGAACCATGTCCATGCACACCACGCGCATCTAATGTATCGCGCACTCGTTGCACAAGATCGGCATTTTTATCAATTACAGTTACTTCAATACCCTCAAGTGATAGCTTTTCAGCAATGCCGTAGCCAACCTGACCTGCGCCACTAATTATTACCCGCATTAAATCTCCCCCAAACATCATTTATTGTGATGTTAACACTGTGCATTATAGCTCTAAATGATATTATAGTCCAAATGATCATTACAGTCCAAGTGATTTGATTTTTCTATGTAAAGCACTGCGCTCCATACCAACGAATTCTGCTGTTTTAGAAATATTACCGCCAAACCTCTCTATTTGCGCAAG
>JALSJY010000038.1 GCA_026989045.1 Hyphomicrobiales bacterium
CAAGAGCCTATTTTACTATCAACTAAAGAAGTAATTGAACAAATAAAAACGCCTAAAGAAATAGCTCCATTGGAGAAGAGGGTAGAAGAAGTTGTAGCAGAAGAAGTTGCAGCAGAAGAAGTTGTAGCAGAAGAAGTTGTAGCAGAAGAAGTTGTAACAGACTTACAAGTTCTTCAAGATGAGCCTGAGCTGCAAGAATCTTTGCAACAAGAGGCTTTACATCAAGAACCACTGCAACAAGAGATTGCTCAAGGTGAGGAAAGCCGAGCTCCTATTAAAAATATTTTTGGAGCTGGTGATTCTATTGAGGTTATAACAACTGATGTGCAGCCATATTTGTCTATTGATGAAATTAAAATTGATAAGGAAAAGAAATTTATTTCTGGTCGTGGCGAAGAAAACTTAACAGTGCAGCTTTTTATTGATGATAACTTTATTGGGCAAAGTAAAATTATTGATGGTCACTGGAAGATAAATTTGGGGGGGATAGATGTTGATACTGATATATTTGTTTCACCAACTCAAAAAATCCGCATTGATTTTCTGAAAAGCGGCACTCAAGATGTATTTGCTAGTGCTGGTGTTGATTTTATCAATGATAATACAGAGTTAGAGGATAATAGATTAGTGCAGTGTTGTGCTGATAATATAATCATTGTCAAAAAAGGTGATAACCTTTGGGATATTGCAAAGAAATATTATGGCTCAGGTTACCGATATAGAGTGATTTCTGATGCTAACTCTGGGCAGATAGATAATCCTAAATGGATCTACCCAGGTCAAAGATTACAATTACCACCTAAGGTAGCAGTAGATGGAAATGTTAACTAGTGAATTGAGTAATTTGATTTGCTTTAATCGATGAATTCTTTTATCGTAAAAATACGATGAAAGATAATGTGACTCCTAAAGATAAAGATTTAGCTTGTGTTTTGCGTGCGCTTGGCCACCCAGTGAGGCTCAGTATTTTGCGCATAATTGCAAAAAAGTGCTATATAGGCGGGGGTGCCGGGGACGGGGCTGAAAGCCCCAACGGCGGCATAAAAAAAGAAGGCGGGGGTGCCGGGGACGGGGCTGAAAGCCCCAACGGCGGCATAAAAAAAGAAGGCGGGGGTGCCCCCGTGTCAAGCACGGGGCAGGCTCTGGACGGCGGCAATAAGAATAACGTCTGCTGTTGCTCGGACGTAACAAAATCTATTGATTTAGCACAATCAACTATCTCACAGCATCTAAAGGTTCTGCTTGATGCGGGCTTAATAAAGAAAAGATGTGAAGGCACTAGGAATTGTTATTCGATCTGCTCTGAAAAGATTTCCTCGCTAAATCTTTCTTACGCAGATTTTATCGCAAATATTTCTATAAATAATAAGGCGAACTAAATTGAGTAAGAAAAAATCTATCAGCGCCGATGGTTCAACATTAGCGACCATCAAACAATTATGGACTTATATGTGGCCTTCAGACAGGTTTGATCTGAAGTTAAGAGTTTTTGCCGCTATTGGTGCATTAATGTTGGCAAAAGTCGCAACCACAATGATTCCATTTGCCTATAAGGGCATAATTGACTCGTTAGGGGCAACCACAGATAATCCAGAATTGCTTTTGGGCGTTGCAGTGCCAATTGTGCTGGTAATAGCTTTTGGTATTGCCAATATTATGGATAGCTTATTTCAGCAATTACGTGATGTGCTATTTGCTCGTGTTGGGCAACATGCGGTGCGCCAATTAGCTCGTAAAACCTTTGTGCATCTGCATAGGCTTTCATTGCGCTTTCATTTGGCGCGCCAAATGGGCGGGCTTTCAAGAGTTATTGAGCGTGGCACAAAGGGTATAGAAACCATTGTGCGCTTTACTATGCTTAATACCGCCCCTGCAATAGTCGAGTTTGTCATTGTTTCAATTATTTTCATTTGGATGTTTGGAATACAGTTTTTAGGCGTATTATTGGCGATAATTTTCTCTTATGTGTTTTTCACAATTAAAGCCTCAAATTGGCGCATAGCAATTCGGCGTGCAATGAACCAAAGCGATACGGAAGCCAACACCAAAGCTATTGATAGTTTGCTCAATTATGAAACGGTGAAATATTTCAACAATGAGGAATTAGAAACCAATCGCTTTGATAACTCTATGGCTAGTTACGAAAAAGCGGCGATAAAAATGTGGACCTCGCTTGGAATGCTCAATTTTGGGCAGGGGCTGATTTTCTGGTTTGGTATGATAGTAATTGGCATTATGTCAGCTACTGGCGTTATGGAAGGCAAAATGTCTATTGGTGATTTCGTGTTGGTCAACACTTTCATGATGCAAATCTATCGCCCGTTAAATTTCATCGGCTCGGTCTATCGTGAAATTCGCCAAGGCTTGGCAGATATTGAAGAGATGTTTGCTCTGCTAGATAAAGACCCCGAAATTAATGATGTGCAAGATGCTAAACCTCTCGCTATTACTGGCCCAGTTGTTAGTTTTGAAAATGTGTCTTTTCACTATGATGAGGACAGGCCTATCTTAAAAAATGTCAGCTTTGAAGTTCCAGCTGGCAAAACCATTGCAATAGTTGGTCCTTCGGGCGCTGGTAAATCCACCATTTCACGCCTTATCTATCGCTTTTATGATGTTAGCGATGGCGCTGTTAAAATTGACAATCAAGATGTGCGAAACATTACCCAAAAAAGCTTACGCCAAAATGTTGGCATGGTGCCGCAAGACACAGTTTTGTTCAACGATACGATAGGCTATAATATAGGTTATGGCCGCAATGGTGCAACGCAGGAGGAAATTGAAAGAGCGGCAGAAATGGCGCAAATTGGGAAATTTGTTAGCTCGCTTCCAAATGGCTATGAAACAAGGGTTGGCGAACGTGGGCTTAAACTTTCGGGCGGTGAAAAGCAGCGTGTTGCCATTGCCAGAACTATTCTTAAAGCCCCTCCAGTTCTTATTTTAGATGAAGCAACTTCAGCGCTAGATACGCAAACTGAGAGAGAAATTCAATCGGCCTTAGATGTTGTATCAAAAAATCGCACGACATTGGTGATAGCCCATAGACTTTCTACAATCATAAATGCCGATGAAATAATAGTGTTGCAAGCTGGTGAAATAGTTGAGCGTGGAAGGCATGAAACTTTGCTAGCTAAAAAAGGACTATATGAGCAAATGTGGAACCGCCAGCGTGAGGCAAGTGAGGCAGAAGAGCAGTTGCGCAAGGCTAAGGAAAAGCAGTTGTAGGTTGGATTGTTGATCTAGCAGGAGGTTTTATATTGCCCTAGATAAGCCAAAGGGAGCAATTAAGCTCCCTTGGTCAGTAGTTCCCTTGCGGGAGGCGGACACTCTTTCAAGGCCGTTTGTATGTTAATTATTATACTAAAATGTTCAATTTGTCAATATTTAAACTGGTAATTTCGGTAGCCAATCTAAGGTGATTCTTAAAATTTTATTAAACTCATCTTCTGGCAATCTTTTAATACCTCTTTTATCTGGTGTTAATCGACTTACAGCAACAGTGGTTAGCTTATCACAAATTGCCCATGATTTTTGTTCATCAATTGTAGTTTTAAGCTGAAATGCCCATTTATTATCACTTTGAGGCTGTGATGAACAAGGAATAATAGTTACTGCACCATATAGGTTTTGTTTGAATGATAGGATTATGACAGGTCGGATTTTCCAAAACTCTGGTAATTGTGCATCAGTAGGAAATTCACACCAATATAAATTGCGAATTTTTGGGGCAGATTTTAACCTTGGTAGCTTTTTAGGAGGAGCATGTTCATTTCTTGTCATAAATAATATTTACGCTAATAATATTACTATTCACTAAATTCTAAAAACTCCCAATCACTCAGCAGCTTCTTTCGCTAACTTAGCATCATCATTAGCCGCTTTGATTTTCTTTGTTTCAGCTTTCTTTTCTCTCGCTTCAGCTCTAGAGATTTTCTTTGCTCTCCTATTAGCACCAAAATTCTCAACACTATTCCAAATTGTTGAGGGGGCGGTGAGCATTACTGGCACTAATAATAATGTTAAAAGGGTTGAAAAACTAAGCCCTGCAATAACAGCGGTGGCTAATTGTATCCACCATGAGCCAGCGATTGAGCCAATTTCGATTGAGCGAGAGAAGAAGTTTAGCGTTATGCCCATTGCCATTGGTAATAGTCCAAAAATAGTGGTTATGGTGGTTAGCATAACTGGTCTGATACGTTGCGCTGCTGTCATTAAAATAGCTTGTTGCGGCTCAATATTCATTTTTCGCCTAAAGCGATTATAGGTATCGATTAAAACGATTGAGTTATTCACCACAATGCCAGCTAGTGAAATAATGCCAACTCCCGTCATAATGGCGGAGAAAGCCTGCCCAGTTACCATCATTCCCAATAGCACACCAGCAACCGCCATAATTACGGTAGAGAGCGTTACGAACACCTGATAAAAACTATTAAATTGGGTAAGCAATATTAAGAACATCAAGAACATTGCCCCAAGCCCTGCTTGCACCATAAAGGCATTTGTTTCATTAGTTTGCTCATCTGCGCCGCCATATACCAGTTCGATGCCATCTGGCCATGTTTGTGCGCTAGTCCATTCTTTAAGCTGTGCTACCTTATCAGCGGCGGTGATATTTTTGCCATTTTCATCAACGCCAGTCACATTTGCGCCAATATTCATGCGATATTTTTGATCCCAGCGGGCAATTGAGGAAACTTTTTGCACTGGCTTGCGAGTAATAAAGGTAGAGACTGGCACAAGCCCATTACGGGTAATAATCCGCATGGAATCTAGTGCATCAAATGAGCGTTGATCCTTTGGCAGGCGAACAACAATATCGAGTTCATCAATAGAATCATTAGGGCGATAAGTGCCAAGATTTACTCCTGTTGTAACTAATTGCACATAGGGGCTAAGGTCACGAACACCAAGCCCAAAGCGAGCCGCCATATCACGATCAACATCAATTTCCCAATCAATCCCTGGTTTTGCGCGGCCGTCTTCAACTGCAATTACATCGCCCAATTCATTATCAACATAGGAGCGAATTTTAGCCACCACTGGCTCAAGCAAATCGTAATCACTTGCCTCAATGCGCAAGTTTATATCCTTGCCAGCCGGAGGGCCATCTTCTGCTGCAATTAGCTCTATGCCAACACCTGAAATATGTGCAACTTTTTCTCGGACATCATTAAAAATATCTTCTGCTCTAAAGCGCTCATTGAATGGGAGTAATTCAAGTTGGAAATTACCAATAGTATCTGGAGGGGTTGATGCAACAGCGCCAGTTGAGCCAAAATTCATTACCACGTCTTTTATGCCATTAACTTTAAGAACTTCCTCTTCTATCTCAATGAGCAAATCTCTTATTTCAACGGGTGAATAATTTCCTTGAGTGGTAACAGCAACCGTTGCAAATTCAGGCTCAACAACAGGAAAGGCCTGTGTGCCAGTTGGATTTGAGGCATAAAGAAAAAAAGCACTAGCAACTAATGAAAAACCAACACTTAGGGACATAATTGGGTGTTTAACTAAAAATGCAAGCACTCGAATATAACCACCTGTCATTCCCTTGACGTGACTCATATCAAATTTTGCAGTTCCTGATAATGCTAATGCAGTGGCTTTTTCTTTTTCGCTAATCTTTTTGCGGGCAATAAACCTGCCAAGGGTTGGAATGAAAATCATTGCAACAATCAGTGAAGAGGTGAGGGTAACAATTACCATGATAGGCAAGTAAGACATGAATTTACCAATAATTCCTGGCCATAATAAAAGCGGTAAAAATGCCGCTAAAGTCGTTGCTGTAGAAGCTGCTATCGGCCAGAACATTCTTTGTGCTGCTTGAATAAAAGCCTCTTGGCGGCTAAAACCTTCGGATATTTTACGCTCGGCATATTCAACCACCACAATGGCTCCATCAACCAACATGCCAACCGTTAGCACTAGCCCAAACATTATCATCATATTGATGGTCATGCCCATAAATTGCAGGAATAAAAAGCCAATCATAAACGAGACAGGAATAGAAAAACCAATTAGCAGAGCGGGGCGTAATCCGAGCAGGGCGATAGAAACAATTAGTACTAATGAAATAGCGGTAAATACTGAGGCTTGCAGTGAATTAAACATTTGCGCTGAAAAATTTGCCATGTCCAGCATGAATGAGTAATGCAGAGCTTTTGGCCAGTCCTTTGCATGCTCAGAGGTGATTTTTCTTACCGCTTGGGAAATGTCATTGATATTAGTATTTAACTTCTTTTTCACCGATAATATAAGTGCCGGCTCGCCATTCACACGGGTAAAGCTAGTGGCGTCCTTAAAGGTGCGAGCAATTGTTGCAACGTCTGAAAAAGTTACAACTTTGTCATCATTGGTTTTTAGTGGTAAATTATAAACATCAATAGCACTCTCAATAAGCCCTGGAACCTTAACGCTAAAACGCCCCTGACCTGTGTCTAACCTTCCAGCAGGAATTATCAGGTTATTTTTTGCCAAAGCATCAAATAAGTCATTGGCAGTTAGATTATAAGATTCTAACTTTAACTGATCTATTACAATTTCTAAAACCTCTTCCCTATCGCCAGCAATTTCAACTTCAAATACATCGCCAATTCCTTCAATATCTTCTTTAAGGTTTTTGGCAATTTTATTGATAGTGCGTTCAGGTATTTGACCATATAGAGCAACAGTGATTGTGCCGAACTCATCTATTGCAATTTCACTTACTTCTGGCTCAGTTGCATCATCGGGTAGGTTTGGTTTTGCTCTATCAACGCCATCTTTTGCGTCTTGCAATGCCTGAGCAACATCAACATCCATTTCAAATTCAAGAATAATGGTGGCAGAGCCATTATTACCATAAGAGCGCATAGATTTTAGGCCGTCTAGATTTGCCAATTCTGCTTCAAGCGGGCGTACTAATAGCCTATCGGCATCAGCGGGGGAAATGCCAGTTTGCACGGTTACAACACGAACAAACGGAATATCAACGGCAGGTTGCCCCTCACGTGGCAGTGTCATAAAGGCAGAAACCCCTGCAATTAACATAATCACCATAATGGTAAGGACTGTTTTTGGGCGGCGCAGGATTGCTTCAAGCATATTCATCATGATTGCTGCTCTCCCCTAACCATCGTAGGGGCAACTATTTGACCATCAACCACATATTCCTGCCCAAAAATAATGATGCCAGCTTTATCTGGTAGCCCAAGCACAAACACACCATTATTATCATCCTTGATAATTGTCACTTTTACGAAATGCACTTTATCGTCCTCATCAACAAGTTTCACGCCAATTACCCCATCACTATCAAGCGTTAACGAGGATTGCGGGATAAGCTGTGCATTTATCTCTCCAGCAATAATGATTGCGCTGGCACTAAGCCCTGATCGAATTAACCCATTGGGGTTTTTCATTTCTATTTCAACATTAAATGAGCGAGTTTCTTCATCAGCGCTTGGGCTGATATAGCTTACTGACCCGTCAAGCTGCTGAGCGCCAATAGTGGTAATTTTTGCACTCATACCTTCTTTGATAAACGAAACTTTGCTTTCAGCTATTTTGCCAATAAATAACATTGGATCAAGTTGAACTAATGTTGCGCAAGCAGTGCCGTTTCCCATCATGTCGCCAACATTGGCTAAAGGATCCTGTACAATGCCGTTTACTTTCGTATGAATTTTTGTGCGTGCTAGTTCCAATTTTGCACTATCAAGCGCCGCCTGAGCCGCCGCAAGGGAAGATTTTGCTGCCTCTAACTGCACCTCAAATGAGCGCTTAGTATTAGCAGCAGAAAGACCTTTTTCACGCAAAGCTTTATTGGTTGCAAAATCGGCTTCTCTTTGCGCTAATGAGGCTTTTGCTTGTGCTAAAGATGCTTCTGCTTGTATCAGTTGGGTTTCACGAACTCCACTATCAAGCGTGCAAATGAGGTCGCCAGCATTTACTTTTTGTCCCTTTAGAACATGCACCTCTTCTACTCGCCCAGAAGTTTCAGCGCTGATAGTTATTGTAGCATTTGCCTTGGTGCGACCACGTAGCTCAATTTCTATTGGCATATTTTGGGCGATAAATAGTTTTGTGCGAACAGATTGCAGGCTTGGCTCTTTATTAGTCTCTTCTTGAAGTTTTTCTTCTGCCGCTACTTCTTTATCAGCGTCAACATTAGCAGGATTCTCTTCTCCATCAGAAGATTTTTTGTCGCCAGAAAACATTTCAATAATAGATTTTTCGCCCTCATCTGGGCCTTTGCCACCTTGGATAATTGTGCCTGAAAGCAACCAGCCGCCTATTAGCAAAATCAAAACAAAAGCCACGCCGTAAGAAGTAATAAATCTCATTAAAAAGTTCCGATTAGTTAGTAGTTTTAACGGGCGTGTTCTCTTGCACTGCCAGCGCCAATAGTTGATGCATATGGTTGTTGATATATTCAATTTCAATCTTAATGACGTTTAACCCATAATTTAATACCCAGATGTCACTTTCTTGTAACTTAGGTGTTATCATACTCTTTAAACTAGCCTGCTTTCCTTCTAGTGAAGTAAGACGTTCATTTATTCTTTGTTTTACAAGAGCAACAGGAAGGAGCGAAACAAAACGTGCAAACAGTAAAAATTCTGAGCGAAATATATCTTCTCCTAGTTCATCAAATAAGGAGTTGTGAAATTTTGAGCGGCCTTCGTCAGTTATTGAATATATTTTTTTTGTTGGCGATCCTGCGTGAGCCTCTAATCTTGAGGTGACAAAGCCATTTTTTTCTAGCTTGTTTAGTGCTGGGTAAATTGAGCCAAAACTAGCCTCAACAAAATAAGCATAATTTCCAGTTGTTGAGAGTTTTCTAATCTCATAGCCAGTGACATCTTTGTCATAAAGTATCGAGAGGCATAGGGTTTGAATATTCATATCTAATCACAGCATGCTTGAGTGGTATATATTTGTTTGATATATATCGAAAAAGCATATAACTGTCAAGAGTATGCTGTAATTGTGTATTTACTATTATGCTTTGTTAAATGGCTTTGTATTTTGATGCCATTCTGAGCGAAGAATCTTACATGCGGGAGTTAAAGATTTTTCGCTTCGCTCAAAATGACATGAAGAGATTGCAGAATGACATGAAGAGATTGCATAGTGACATGGAAGCAATAATGAGATTGGTTAACTACAAATATCACTCATATATTTAGCTACTTGTTTGCCAAGTTTTTCACAATCCGCTGCTACAAAAAACGGATTTAGGTAATTAGCTTTAGCATGATTGTAGCTAAAAGTCTTGCCATCAAGCGTTAATACTACGCCACCAGCTGCTTCAAGAATTGCTTGACCTGCGGCGCTGTCCCACTCATATGTATTTGTGAAGCGTGGATAAAGCCGTGCTGACCCTTCCGCCAGCATGCAAAATTTAAGTGCCGAGCCAACAGAAATATCTGTGCAAGGGGGGAGTATTTTTTCTAGTTTTTTGAGTAGTTCAGAGCCATGTGAGCGTGAGGCAACCAAGTTAATATCGCCACAACCAGCAACAGAAATTGGCTTAAGTGTGCCAGCCTTATTGTCAATAATATCAAATTTAAATGCACCCAGTTTACTACCAATATAAGCTTTCTTTTGCGCGGGCACGCTGATCAATCCTAAGGTTGGCTTTCCTTTTTCAATCAAAGCAATATTTATTGTAAACTCACCATTCTTTTTGATAAACTCTTTGGTGCCATCAAGCGGATCAACACAAAAAAACCTATCCCCCAATTTGGGGATATGTCCCGCCTCTACACTTTCTTCTGCCAAAATAGGAATGTTAGTTTTGGATAGATGTTTTATAATTATTTCTTCAGATTTTTTATCAGCAATAGTAACTGGTGAGCCATCTGCTTTTTTAATATTTGCAAATGAGGTATCATAAATTTCAAGAATTTGCACCCCAGCCTCAAGTGCCGCATGTATCATAATATCTAATAATTGTTTTTTATTATAATCATTCAATTATATATCCAGTCCTAAATTTAGTGATAGATTTGCTATGTTGAGTTGAAATGACAATCTACTATTTAATTTTTAACATAGAGTAGGATCATTGCAATAGTTTGAATATAGCAAATATCTTATTAGTAAGAGAATTTTATTTAACAAGATTGCGCTTTGGCTTTACTTGCTCTAGTCTTTACTCCGAAAGAGTAAAAAGGTTATTGGCGCTTGGGCTTCTCTGTTGTTACCTGAGGGTGTTATTTGCGACTTAGCCATAATTTAAGGAAATAAAGTGACCGAAAATGATCGGATCGCTTCTGCTTTCTCACCTTTATCTATGGGAGAGGGTAGAAATAACCCTAAAGGGCATGCCTCCAGTCCAAAAGCTACGGAGAATGTGCCTGATGTCTTGGAAAAAGCACCTAATCTAGCTGTTGATTCCAATTCAAAAAGCCAAACTAATGGTAAAAACCAGACCAATGGCACTAGGGTTAGTAATAAGAAGCGAGAAAAAAGCAAGAAAAATCTGTCCTCTAAAAGCCGTTCAAGTAAGGGATTGTCTAATTATAATCGCAAGCCTAGCCCGATTTATGCGGCGCTCGATCTTGGCACAAATAATTGCCGTCTTCTTGTAGCCCGTCAGCAAGGCAATGGTTTTCGGGTTATTGATGGATATTCTAAAATTGTGCGTTTGGGTGAAGGGGTTTCTATTAGTGGGCAGCTTGATGAAAATGCTATTAAGCGCACAATTGCAGCTTTAGCGGATTGCAAAGTTAAGCTAGATCGTCACCAGCCAAAATATATGCGCCTAATTGCGACACAAGCTTGTCGCGGGGCTGATAATTCTGATGAATTCCTTCAAAGGGTGAAAGATGAAACAGGGATTGAGCTTGAAATTATTGACCAGCGAGTTGAAACACAATTAGCGGTGGCGGGCTGTGGTGATTTGATTGATGAAAATGCCCATGGTGCTTTGATGTTTGACATTGGTGGCGGCTCAACAGAGCTTGCATGGCTTGATTTTCGTGGTGGGCGGCCAAAATTACGCTCTAAAATGCCAGCCTCTATTCGCTCTTGGCACTCCTTACCAGTTGGTGTTGTTTCAATTGCCGAAAAATTTGGCGGCAAGCATGTGAATAATGAAATATTTGAAGAAATGGTTGCCTATGTAACTGAAAAATTAAAAGCCTTTAAGGGGCGAAAAAAATTACAAGATATGATAAAAACTCATAATGTTCATTTAATTGGAACATCTGGCACTGTTACAACTCTTGGTGGGTTGCATCTTGGACTTGAGCGATATGACCGTTCAAAAGTTGATGGCTTGTGGATGCGTAATGATGAGGTTGTCGATACTATGCGCGTATTGCTCAATATGACCTATGAGCGTCGTGCGGAAAATTCTTGCATAGGGGAGGATCGTTCTGATTTGGTAATCCCTGGTTGTGCTATTTTTGAAGCTATTAGGCGTGAATGGACTACAAAAAATATTAGAGTTGCAGATCGAGGTTTGCGTGAGGGCATGCTTGTTTCAATGCTTGAGCAGAGCAGGCAAACAGCGGCGCAAAAACGCTCGAGCAAAGCTAAAAAAAATAAGCGCGGAGAAAAGCATGGCTAAGGAAAAGAAAAAACCAGTTAAGTTGATTGGCAAGCGGGCAAAAATTAAAAAAGCAAAAACTGCGACAGCTGAAGCAAATAAAAGCTCAGATTTTGAAAAACCAAAAAAGAAAAAAAAGCGCTCAGACGATGGCCTTAAAACACGGGTGAAATCTTCAAAGGGTAGAAAAATATCTTCAACGCTTTGGCTCCAACGTCAGC
This sequence comes from Hyphomicrobiales bacterium, assembly GCA_026989045.1. Classification (GTDB taxonomy): domain Bacteria; phylum Pseudomonadota; class Alphaproteobacteria; order Rhizobiales; family Devosiaceae; genus S141-66. The sequence continues at coordinate 11,764 of JALSJY010000038.1, forward strand.
TTAATGATCCTTATGTGCAACGTGCAAGGGCTGAGGGTTATCGCTCTCGAGCGGCCTTTAAATTGTTAGAGCTTAATGAAAAACATGAATTTTTAAAACCAGGTATGAGAGTTGTAGATTTGGGTTGTGCGCCCGGAGGTTGGTTGCAAGTGGCGGCAAAGGCTGTGCAATCGCCCAGTAAAAACCCCAATATTGTTGGTATTGATTATCTTGAAATGGGGCCGGTGACTGGCAGTATAATTTTGCAAAAAGATTTTAATGATGAAGATGCACCAGATATGTTGATTGATGCGCTTGGTGGGCATAAGGCAGATGTTGTGCTTTCAGATATGGCGGCACCAACAACAGGTCACCGCCCAACAGATCATATTCGCATTATTGCGCTGGTTGAGTTGGCTGCAGATTTTGCGATAAGTATTTTAGCTCCGGGGGGTGTTTTTGTTGCCAAGGTTTTTCAGGGAGGCACAGAGCATCAATTGCTAAATGAGTTGAAGAAAAATTTTGGCTCAACATTTCATGCAAAACCACCAGCTTCGCGTAAAGATTCTGCTGAGACATATCTAATAGCTAAAGATTTTAAGGGGTAGTTTTTATAAGGCTTATAAATTCATAAGTATTTTTATAAATATTCTAATCTTATCCTAGCCAAACTGATTTTGAGGTGATAGAGGAACTCGTCAACCTCAACCCGTTATGTTTTTTGATATAATGGTGCGAAAATAACAATTCCAAATGCTAAAATGCACGGAGGTCTGGCCATGGCAAAGATTATTTCATCAATTACTGGAGACGCGGCACTTACATTCGATGATGTGTTATTGCAGCCTGCAAAGTCTGAAATTTTACCAACTAATGCTGATTTAAGCACTCGTGTTACAAAAGATATTGAGTTGAAATTACCCATTATGTCTTCTGCAATGGATACAGTGACCGAAAGTGCGATGGCAATTGCTATGGCGCAAGCTGGCGGCCTTGGTGTGATACACCGTAATCTTAGCCCGCAAAACCAAGCAAAAGAAGTTAAAAGGGTAAAGATTTTTGAAAGCGGAATGGTTGTAAATCCAATCACTATTGGCCCAGATGCGACGCTTGCTGATGCACTTGATTTGATGAAGCGTTATGCAATTTCTGGCATTCCTGTTGTTGAAAATGGCGGAAAAGGCGGGCGAGCAACTGGTAGGCTTGTTGGTATTTTAACAAACCGTGATGTAAGATTTGCTACTAATAAATTAGAGAAAATATCTAGGCTAATGACGCATGAAAATCTTATTTTTGTGAAGCATGGTGTTAGCCAAGATGATGCAAAGAGATTACTTCATACTAATCGGATTGAAAAATTACTGGTGGTTGATGAGGAGCATAATTGTATTGGTTTAATCACCGTAAAAGATATGGAAAAAGCGCGAGCTAATCCTGATGCGATAAAAGATAAAAACGGCAGTTTACGGGTGGCTGCTGCTTCAACTGTAGGAGAAAAAGGGCTAGCACGCTCTTTGCTATTGGTTGATGCGGGGGTTGATTTGGTGGTGATAGATACGGCGCATGGTCATTCGATTCATGTGATAACTGCAGTTAAAGAGCTAAAGGCGCAAAGGCCAGACGTTAGAATTGTTGCGGGTAATGTAGCAACAGCAGAGGCAACAAAGGCGTTGATTGAGGCAGGTGCCGATGCAGTGAAGGTTGGTATTGGCCCAGGTTCAATCTGCACTACTAGAATTGTTGCAGGGGTTGGTGTTCCACAATTAGCTGCAATTATGGCTTGTGCGGCAGAGGCACAAAAACATAATATTCCCATTATTGCAGATGGGGGAATTAAATTTTCTGGTGATATGGCAAAAGCATTAGCAGGCGGAGCATCTTGTGCAATGGTTGGCTCGCTTTTGGCGGGAACTGACGAAAGCCCTGGGGAGACTTATCTTTATCAAGGGCGCTCATATAAATCCTATCGCGGAATGGGATCTGTTGGCGCTATGGCGCGTGGCTCAGCTGATAGATATTTCCAGCAAGAGGTGAATGACCAGATGAAATTAGTGCCTGAGGGCATTGAGGGGCAGGTGGCTTATAAAGGGCCTGTTGCAAATGTTCTGCACCAATTAGCAGGCGGGGTGCGTGCTGCAATGGGATATACTGGTGCAGCAAACCTTAATGACTTTCATCAAAATGCTAGATTTGTAAAAATTTCTAGTGCGGCATTGATGGAAAGCCATGTGCATGACGTTTCAATCACTCGTGAAAGTCCGAACTATCGCGGTGGGCACTAATGGACAAGATATTACTTGGCTCAGTTATTGCGCAGCTTTTCTTAACATTTACTTTGATGTTTATGATGGGAATAGCACGCATAAATGCAGTTAAAAGCAAGCAAGTTAGAATTAGCGAAATTGCCTTAGCCACAGATAAATATCCAACAAAAGCACGCCAGATTGCCAATGCGTTTGCCAATCAATTTCAAATGCCAACATTATTTTATTTCGGCGTTGTTTTATGTTTGATTTATGGGCAGATAAGTTGGATAGAAATTACTCTGGCTTATAGTTTTGTCATCATGCGTTTTGTGCATGCTTTTATTCACATTGGTAAGAATAATCCAGTTCAGCGATTAAATGCTTATCTTGTTGGTGTGTTATTGTTGATGGCTTTTTTAATATCAGTTTTTCTGAAAATTATTTTATAGGATTATTACATGCGAACTCCAGGAAGAATTTCCGCCGCCATTGAGATCTTAACAGATATACAAGAGCGTCATCGCCCCGCCTCACTGGCCTTAAAAAACTGGGGTCTGGCGCATCGTTTTGCTGGCTCTGGTGATAGGGCGGCAATTGGCAATATGGTTTATGATGTTTTGCGTAGCAAAGCCTCGCTTGCTTATATAATGGGTGATAGTAGCGCACGTGCTTTGGTGCTTGGGCTTGTTGTTTTAAAGTGGGGCATGGATATTGGCGAATTATCTGAAAGTTTTGCTAATGATGATTTTGCTCCAAGTGATTTTAGTGAAGAAGAGATAAAAAGGTTAAAAGCTGATAAACCGCTTGTTGATGCGCCTGAGCATATTATTGCAAATATTCCTGAGTGGATAAAACCAGATTTTGAAAAAGCTTTTGGCGAAAAATGGATTGATGAAGCAAAGGCTTTTGTTAAGCGCCCACCACTTGATTTGCGTGTGAATGATTTAAAATCTAAAAGCGATAGAGTGCTCAAATCTTTAAAGCGTTTCAGCCCTGAAATAAGCGAAACATTGCCAAATAGTTTGCGAATTGAGGCTGGCGTTGGGGCTTCTCGCACGCCTAATGTTACCTCTGATGAGGCATATAAAAAAGGCTGGTTTGAGGTGCAGGATTTAGGCTCTGCGCTTGTTGCTTCACTAATTGATGCAAAGCCAAAAGAGCAGCTGCTTGATTATTGTGCAGGTGCGGGCGGTAAAACGCTTAGCTTGGCTGCACAAATGCAAAATTCGGGTCAGATTTTTGCCTATGATAGTGATCGCACTCGCCTTGCGCCAATTCATGATAGGCTAAAGCGCAATGGGGTGCGCAATGTGCAGATTATTGAGCCAGATAGTGATAGGCTAAAGCAATTAGAAAATAAAATGGACAGGGTGGTTGTTGATGCTCCTTGTAGTGGAACTGGCTCATGGCGTCGCCGCCCTGATACTAAATGGCGATTAACAAAGGAATTGTTGGAATTGCGCTTAAAAAGCCAAGCAGAAATTTTGCAAGAAGCGGCAAAATATGTGCGGGTTGGTGGGCAGCTAACATATATCACCTGCTCAATATTGCCGCAAGAAAATGGCGAGCAGATAGAGAGGTTTTTAAAAGAATTTTCAAAATTTTCTGTCATTCCTTCTCATTCGTTATGGCAAAAAAAGTTTGGTGCTGTAAATAAAGCTAGACCGTATTTTGATAAATTTGGTCTAACGCTTAGTCCAGCCAGCACAGATAGTGATGGATTTTTTATCTCAATTTTACAAAGAGACAGCTTATGACATATTTAGGGCATCAGTGTATTTTAATTGTAGATTTTGGCTCGCAAGTCACCCAGCTTATTGCAAGGCGCTTGCGTGAGGCTGGGGTATATTGTGAAATTCACCCATTTTCAAAAGCTGCTGATGAGTTGGCTCGACTAGAGCCTAAGGGCATTATTCTCTCAGGGGGTCCTGCTTCTGTGTTAGATAAAAATGCTCCAGAAATTGATGCTCGCTTGCTTGATGCTAATGTGCCGATTTTAGGAATTTGCTATGGGCAGCAAGCGCTATGCGTTGCGCTTGGCGGCAAGGTTGAGGCAGATCATCATGCTGAATTTGGGCGTGCAGAATTAACACCGAATAAGGCTTGTGCGCTTTATGATGATGTTTGGAAATTGGGAACAGAACACCAAGTTTGGATGTCGCACGGTGATAGGGTGACAAAATTGCCAAGTGGTTTTGAGGTGGTTGCAACTTCAAGTGGTGCGCCTTTTGCCTTTATTGAAAATATAGAAAAACAAATTTGGGCGGTGCAGTTCCACCCTGAAGTTCATCACACACCAGATGGCGCTAAATTGCTTTCAAATTTCGTGCATAAGATTTGCGGTTGTTCGGGTGATTGGACAATGGCGACCTATAAGCAACAAGCGATTGATAAAATTCGTGAGCAGGTTGGTGATGGTAAGGTTATTTGCGGACTTTCTGGCGGTGTTGATAGTTCCGTTGCGGCGCTTTTATTACATGAAGCGATTGGAGATAATTTGACCTGTATTTTGGTGGATCACGGATTGATGCGCCATAATGAGGCCGATGATGTTGTGAAAATGTTCTCTGAACATTATAATCTTAAACTTGTGCGTGTTGATGCGGTTGATTTATTTATTGATGCGCTTGAGGGCGAGAGCGACCCTGAGAAAAAACGCAAAATTATTGGGCGATTATTCATTGAAACATTTGAGGCTGAGGCGAAAAAACTTGGTGGTGCTGATTATTTGGCGCAAGGCACGCTTTATCCCGATGTGATTGAATCTGTGTCTTTTTCTGGCGGCCCATCAGCAACCATTAAATCACACCATAATGTTGGTGGTTTGCCAGAACGTATGAATATGGAATTGGTTGAGCCGCTGCGTGAATTATTCAAAGATGAGGTGAGAGCGCTTGGGCATGAGCTTGGTCTGCCCGATAGTTTCATTGGTCGACATCCATTTCCTGGACCGGGTTTAGCCATTCGATTGCCGGGTGGTGTGACACGTGAAAAGCTGGATATTTTAAGAAAAGCCGATGTTATTTATCTTGATGAAATAAGAAAAGCAGGGCTTTATGATAAGATTTGGCAGGCTTTTGCAGTGTTGCTTCCTGTGCAAACAGTGGGCGTGATGGGCGACAACCGCACCTATGAATTTGTTTGTGCGCTACGTGCGGTAACTTCTGTTGATGGCATGACAGCGGATTTTTATCCCTATGAAATGGAATTTTTGGGCAAGGCAGCAACAAGGATTATCAATGAGGTTCGGGGGATTAACCGAGTGGTTTATGATGTGACTAGCAAGCCGCCGGGGACTATTGAATGGGAGTGATAACCAGATTGGCGCATAGCGCCAAAAAAACAATTTAGAATTGTTTTTAAGGTTATCACGCGTTGAGCGACGCCGCGAAACGCCAGCAAAGCAACTACCGCTTGCACTCAAATCGCTTAAGAAGCGA
>JALSJY010000039.1 GCA_026989045.1 Hyphomicrobiales bacterium
CTCGAGCAATGCTGCGAGGGGTTAGCAGAGCAAAACGCCAACGTCATTGCGGGCTTGATCCGCAATCCAGAAAAGTATCAACCTATATCAGTTTGAAAAGTTGGAACATTAGTTTGTTTATTATTATGAGGGCAATCATTCAAAATCATAATGCTATGCCTATTGAAAAGTACTCTGGATTGCGGGTCAAGCCCGCAATGACATCGGGGGTGGTTTTTTAGCCAAATTTCACCCCGTAGCCAACGCCAATCTCTCAATCACCAAATCATAATAAGCTTCGCTATCAAGGTCATAAAGCATATTTGTGTTGAGGGGTAATCCTGTTTGTCCCCACCAATCAACAACTGTCATACCGCGGGTTAATTCGCTTTTAGTTGAAATTGTAACATTGACCTTTTTAGCCTTAAAAATTTCAGGCTTTAGCAAATAGGCAATGGTTGTGGGGTCGTGCAGTGGGCCGCCGTCTAGGCTCATTTTTTCACTATCAAATATCCTGTTAAATTTCAAAAGGTGATAAAATGCCTCCATGTGAGGCGTGCCAATTGCTCGTAATTTTTCTAACCTTGCATCGGTAGATAGCGCTTTATGGGTGCAATCTAGCGGTATCATGGTTATTGGCACACCTGAGTTAAAGACAATTTCTGCGGCTTCTGGATCAACGTAAATATTATATTCTGCTGCAGGAGTTACATTGCCGCCCTCGCTGCGTGAGCCACCCATTAGCACAATTTCTTGCAATCTTTTTGCTATTTTTGGCTGTTTTTGCAAAGCAAGTGCAATGTTAGTAAGCGGAGCAATGGCGCAAATTGTAATAGAGTTTGGCTCATTCTGCATTACTAATTCTACAATTTTATCTGGTGCAAAACCACTTGCTGCTTTGCCTTTTGGTTCGGGTAAATCATAGCCCTCAAAACCAGTGTTGCCATGAACTTCTGGGGCAGTTATTAGCTCTCTTTTTAATGGACGATCTGCACCCATATAGATAGGGATTTGTGTGCGTCCAACGAGTTCGAGTGCTTTAAGGGTGTTTATTGTAGTTTGCTCAAGTGAAACATTTCCGCCAACTGTCGTTAATGCCAAAAGTTCAAGCTCATTTGGTGAGCCAAGCGCTATAAGAAAGGCGACAGCATCATCGGGTGATGGATCGGTATCAATAATTATTGATCGTGGTTTAGTCATATTATTTAATTATACTCGCTAATATTGTTGTAAAGGCATCTGCATAAATATTTCATTTTTGCTATGAATTGATTTATATCAAAATTGCAAAAATTTTATCTATGGAATAGTAAAAATTTTTCTGTAGAATATAAATGTAACAGAAATATGAATTATTTTAAAAAGATGATTTAGAGAAAAGAAAATTTTATCAAAACCAAGATTGCATTAAGTTGTCTAGCCGACTATCATATAAAAAACTCCTCAACAATTTAGGCTATTATGTCAGAAGAAAATATTTTTAGTGAAGTTGATGAAGAACTTCGATCAGAAAGAATGCGCAATTTATGGCGTAAATATGCGCCACTTATCTTTGGTGCTGCAATCTTAATAGTATTAGTTGTAGCGGGTAAAGAAGCTTGGACATGGTATAAGAATGATATTTCTGCACGCTCATCAGATCAGTTTTATTCTGCTATCGAATTAGCTGAAGAAAGTAATTTTGCTGATGCTCAATTGGCGCTAAGTCAGGTTGTTAGTGATGGCTCGGGACAATATCCAATATTAGCACAATTTCGCTCAGCAGCTTTGTTGCTTGAAGAGGGCAAGGTGCAAGAAGCTATAGCGGCTTATGATGCGCTATCAACAAGTCTTGATAATCAGCGTTTGCGTGAATTAGCTTTGATATTTGCAGCATTCGCGCTGGTTGACAATGGCGATGTTAAAGCAGTAGAGGCGCGAGTTTCTGGCCTGCTTGGGCCTGATAATCCCTTGCGCAATAAAGCAAAAGAGGCAATTGGCCTAGCGCAATATGCAGCGGGTGATATTGATGGCGCAAGGGCGACATTTACTGAAATAGTTAGTGATCCTCTTGCTGGTGCTGAAAGCATTGGACGGGTGCAGATTTATATTGCGCAGTTGATTTCACAAGGGGCGAAAGAGCCTATACAAACAGCAAATGAAACCGCAACTGAAGCTCCTGCGGTTCAAACGCCAACCCAATAATATTAGGCCAAATTTATGAGTGTAACTGTTGCCATTGTTGGCCGCCCAAATGTCGGAAAATCGACTTTGTTTAATCGATTGGTTGGCAAAAAAATTGCTTTGGTAGATGACACTCCCGGTGTTACTCGCGATAGACGGGAGGCTGAGGGGCGGATTGCTGAATTGCGTTTTCGCCTGCTTGATACGGCAGGGTTTGAAGATGTCACGGATAATTCACTTGAGGCTCGTATGCGGGCGCAAACCGAGGCCGCAATTGATGAGGCTGACATTATTTTATTCATGATTGATGCGCGTGCTGGTGTTATGCCGCTTGATAAAGGCTTTGCGCAATTGCTTAGAAAAGCCAATAAGCGTGTGCATTTGATTGCCAATAAAGCCGAGGGGCGAGCCGCAGAGGCTGGACTTAATGAAGCGTGGTCGCTTGGTTTTGATGAGCCAATTGCGTTATCTGCCGAGCATGGTTTGGGTATTTCAGAACTTTATTCAATAATTGGCGCTGCTATTGACGAAACTATTTTAGAAAAAGAAGAGGTTGATGATGCCCCTAATTTAGAGGCGCTTCCATTAGTTGATGTTGATGTTTCAAAAGAGGTTGAGGGCGATGAAGGTGAATTGCGTTGGAACCCTAATCGTTATTTAAATGTTGCCATTGTTGGGCGACCAAATGCTGGTAAGTCAACTTTGGTAAATCGTTTGGTTGGTGATGAAAGGGTGCTGACCGGTCCTGAAGCTGGTATCACTCGAGATTCAATACTCGTGCCTTGGGAGTGGGAGGGGCGAGTAATCAATCTGGTTGATACGGCGGGTATTCGCCGTCGTGCTAAGGTGCAGAAAAAGCTTGAGAAACTAGCCGTATCAGATGCTTTGCGCTCAATTCAATATGCCGAAATTGTTGTGCTTATGCTTGATGCAACCGTGCCGTTTGAGAAGCAAGATTTACATTTAGCGGATCTGGTGGAGCGTGAGGGCAGGGCGCTTGTTATTGCGCTTAATAAATGGGATTTGATTGAAGATAAAAACGCCACTCTTTCTATGTTAAGAGAAAAATGCGAGCGGCTTTTGCCGCAATTGCGTGGCGTGCCGCTGGTTACGCTTTCTGGTCTTACGGGTAAGAATATCCCTAATCTGATGAAGGCGATTTTTAAGATTGAGCGCTCGTGGAATATTCGTGTTTCTACGGCTCGTTTAAATCGCTGGCTGAGAGGTATGACACAAAGTCACCCACCGCCTGCTGTTTCTGGACGGCGATTAAAAATGCGTTATGTAACACAGGCAAAATCTCGTCCACCGACTTTTATTGCCTTTTGCTCACGGCCAGAAGTTTTGCCAACATCATATAAACGTTACTTAATAAATGGGTTGCGTGAGAGTTTTGATATTTGGGGAACGCCTGTGCGTCTTTGGGTGCGAGGCGGCGATAATCCTTATGTGAATGATGAGAAGAAGAGCTAAGAGTTTGGCTTTTTTATGCTTTTGATACCTCCTAGATTGCCGCACTCACCACGATCGCTCGCAAAGACGAGAGGCAGTGCTGTAAACTTCTAAATTAAATCTCACGTAATTCTTTTTCTCTCATATCAAAAATCTTGCCATTCTCCATATAATCAGGCTCTATCATATCGATAATAAAGGGTGCGATTTCACTTGGTTTTGGCAGTGTGGAAGGATTTTCCCCTGGCATTGCTTTTGCTCGCATGGCGGTGCGCACTGCACCGGGATAAAAGATATTTGCCTTCAGATTTGTTTTTATAACTTCGCCTGCATAAGCTTTTACCACAGCGTTTAGTGCTGCTTTTGATGCCGCGTATAGCCCCCAATATGGTTTGGCACTATTTGCTGAACTTGATGAGATAAACAAAGCACGTCCGTTTTTTGCCTCGCGCAAAGGCAAATCAAAAGAGCGAATAAGTCTATAATTTGCAGTGAAATTTACCGCCATTACTTTTTCAACCTCTTTGGGTGAAAGATGAGCAACAGGGCTTAGAGTGCCGAGCATTCCAGCATTGCCTATCAGTGCGTCTAACTTGCCAAATCGTTCAAAAATTGCAGCTCCAAGTCTGTCGATAGCGCTAAAATCCTCTAGCTTCATTGGCACGAGTGTGGCGCTTGCGCCTAGTGCAATTATTTCATCGTCAAGTGCTTCAAGTGAACCTTGAGTGCGAGCAATAGCAATGATATGAGCGCCGCGTTTTGCAGCTTCAATGGCACAAGCACGACCAATACCCCGTGATGCACCCGTGATGAGAACTTGCTTGTCCTTGAGTTGAGTAGATTTTGTCATTAGCCTGCTTCTTTTAAAAGAGAGATTTTTTTATATTTACTTTTATCAAGAGTTTGTAAATCTCTTAAAGGGGTGGGGTAATCGCCAGTAAAATAATGGTCGGTGAATTGTGGATTTTCATTATTGCGCTTTTGGGCGCAAACCGCATCATAAAGGCTATCAATAGAAAGAAATTCTAGTGAATCAACCCCAATATATTGGCGCATTTCTTCTAAATTATCATATTGATTGGCTAAAAGTTTTTCAGGGTCTGGTGTGTCTATGCCATAATAATCTGAAAATTTAATCATTGGACAGGCAACTCTAAGGTGAACCTCTTTTGCCCCTGCATCGCGAATTAGTTGCACTATTTTTAGCGAAGTAGTGCCGCGCACAATGCTGTCATCAACCAATACAACTCGCTTGCCCTTAATCTGCTCACGATTTGCTGAATGTTTAAGTTTTACGCCAAATGCTCTGATTTGTTGTGATGGCTCAATAAAGGTGCGCCCGACATAATGATTGCGTATAATGCCATATTCAAATGGGATATTGCTGGCTTGAGAAAATCCAATTGCCGCAGGTGTGCCACCATCGGGAACAGGCACAACCACATCAGCTTCAACTGGGGCTTGTTTAGCTAAATTTATACCCATATTTTTGCGCACTGAATAGACGCTTCTGCCCCCAACTATAGAGTCTGGACGAGCGAAATATACATATTCAAATAGGCATAGACGCTCTGCTTTTTTCTCAAATGGTTGCGATGAAGTGACAATGATTGAGCCATCGCTTTGTAATTCACAAACAATTACCTCGCCATTTTTTACATCACGAATGAATTTAGCACCAATGATATCAAGGGCGCAACTTTCTGAAGCAAAAATTGGTTTTCCATCTAGTTCGCCATAGACTAGCGGGCGAATGCCGTTTGGATCGCGAGCGGCAATCAGTTTGGATCGAGTCATGGCAACCATAGAATAGGCACCCTCGACTTGACTAAGTGCATCAATGAAACGCCTTGGGGCTTTTTCTTGTTTGGATCGAGCAATTAGGTGCAAAATTACTTCTGTGTCAGAAGTGGATTGGCAAATTGCGCCATCAGCAATTAGCTTCTCTCTAAGGATAAGCCCGTTAGTGATGTTGCCGTTATGAGCAATGGCAATGCCGCCGACTTTAAGCTCAGCGAATAGTGGTTGTACATTGCGTAAAATTGTCTCACCAGTGGTGGAATATCGCACATGCCCCATTGATGATGTTCCAGGTAATTTAGCAATTGTTGTGGGGTCAGTAAAATGATCGCCAACTAAACCTAAACGGCGCTCTGAATGAAATTGCCTGCCATCAAAACTTACTATGCCTGCAGATTCTTGACCCCGGTGTTGCAAAGCATGCAAACCTAATGCAGTTAGAGCTGAGGCATCTTTATGACCTAAGATGCCAAATACACCACATTCTTCATGTAGATTGTCGTCTGAAAGAAAACTATCTTTTACACGCAAATTGCTTCCCTTAAGGCTAGGGCAAAGAGATGAATTGGGTTTTTTTGACATTTATATCTCTTTGTAATTTTTTAAAATTAAAAATCAATTTAAGAACTTAGTGGAACTTCCCCAGCATCAGTGCCTTCTTCTGTTGGAAGACTATCGGGTAAAGCATCATTTTTACTATCGCCAAGGAAGTTGCTTACGACATTTTCAACATCATCAGGTAGGGCGCGGATTAAACTTTCACCAAGAGAAGCAAGCGGCTGTTCGGTTTTTGATCCTTCAATATAGCTACCCATGCCGCCCCATTGTAGCCATTGACCTAAAACAACTATAACAACGGCAATTAAAATACCACGTAGGCCACCAAAGACAAATCCAAGTGTTCTATCAAGCGGGCCAATTTTACTATCAACAACAAAATCGGCAATCCGCATAGTGATAAGGTGAAGAGCGATTAGCGAAAGAATGAAGGCGACAATTACTGTTGCTATGTCAGCAACCATTGGCTCGCGAATATAACCACGGGCAATATCTGGATGATATTGCCAAGCCCAAACGGCAATTGCAGCAGAGCCAGCCCATGTTGCTAAAGACAGTACTTCTCGGGTTAAGCCACGAGCTGTCGCCAAAATTGCGGATATTAAAACTAAAATTCCTACGATCACGTCAAATGCTGTTAGCATTATCATTCCACCTATTAGTAATATTTATTATTTCTTTAAACACTTATGTTGCTTGAGCCAAGTGCTTGCTTGGTTTTTCGTTAATCTTCTTTGGGTTATTGTTGTATATCTGCAGCAATTTCGCTCACTAGAGTGCTTAAGTCGCTAAATTCGGTTAATTTTATCTCACTGGTTTTTTCACTAGAGCCGATTCGCCCTGTAAAAGCGCTATCAAAACCAAGCTTTGATGCCTCCTTTAGGCGTAATGGTGCATGGGCAACAGGACGAATGCCGCCAGAGAGGCTTATTTCACCAAAAAACACCGCCTTTGATGGTAGGGCAGAATTTGTTGCCGAGGAAATAAGAGCCGCAGCAACTGCAAGATCGGCGGCTGGCTCGCTGATTTTTAAACCACCTGCAACATTTAAATAAATATCATTTGCGCCAATTTTAACGCCGCACCGCGTTTCTAAAACTGCTAAAATCATTGATAGTCTTGAGTTATCCCAACCAACAACTGCTCTTCGTGGAGTGCCAAGTGGTGAGGGAGAAACAAGAGCTTGAATTTCTACTAAAACGGGTCGAGTTCCCTCTATGCCTGCAAAAACTGCTGAGCCCGCTGATCCTTCATCGCGTTGATCTAAAAATAAAGCAGAGGGGTTGGCAACCTCTTTAAGTCCCATTTGGCTCATTTCAAAAACGCCAATTTCATCTGTTGCGCCATAGCGGTTTTTTACGCCGCGTAAAATACGAAATCTATGCGAGCTATCACCCTCAAAATACATAACTGCATCTACCATATGCTCAACAACACGGGGTCCTGCAATCTGCCCGTCTTTTGTTACATGGCCAACTAGCACAACAGCTGCGCCGCTTTTTTTGGCAAAGCGGGTTAGGGCTTGGGCTGAGGTTCTAACTTGAGTGACAGTCCCTGGAGAGCTATCTACCCTGTCTGTCCAAAGTGTTTGGATAGAATCAATAATTACCAAGTCAGGGGCATTTTCGTTTTCAAGCGTTGCCAAAATTGTCTCGACATTGGTTTCGCTGGCTAATTTTACTGGGGCATTTGCAAGGCCAAGTCGTTGGGCTCGTAATTGCACTTGCGCAATGGCTTCTTCGCCAGAGATATAAATTACATTATGTCCTTTGTTGGCCATTGATGCCGCGGCTTGTAATAATAGGGTGGATTTGCCAATTCCGGGATCACCACCAACTAACATTGCAGAACCTTTAACAAATCCGCCGCCTGTTACCCTATCTAGTTCGGCTATGTTACAGGTAGAGCGTGCTGCATCTTGGGCTTTTCCTGAGAGCGAGGAGAGGGGGGCTGCTCGACCAGAGGCAGTTGCAGACTTTGGCCCTGCGCCAACACCGCTGTTAGATAATTCTTCAACAATAGTGTTCCATTGCCCGCACTTTTCGCATCGTCCCGCCCATTGATTTGAGTTTGCGCCGCAAGATTGACAGACAAAGATGGTTTTTCTTTTTGCCATTAGATATTAGCTGTTTTTGGTGGTGGAATATAACAATGCTTATATCGACCTTTAAGCGAGGTGAGGATTTCATAGCCGATTGTTCCAGCTAAATCTGCTTGATCGTCAACTGTTAAAGACTTGCCTAAAATTTCAACCATATCACCTGGATTTGGCAATTTGCCATAAAGATCGGTGACATCAACAGCGATTAAATCCATTGAAACACGGCCAATTACGGGAAGGATTTTATTGTTGATAATTACGCGCCCGCCGTGTCTTCTGTTTGTGCCAGAAAGAGAGCGTAAAAATCCATCGGCATAACCAAGTGCTAAAATGGCAATTTGACTATCGCGATTAAGCGTATAGGTTGCTCCGTAACCGATGGTTTCATTGGTCTTACACTCAATAATTTGCAAAATAGGTGCTTCTAATTTTACCACTGGTGACATCGGGTTTTTGCGACCATTGACCGCGCGGCCACCATATAAAGCAATTCCTGGCCTCACAAGTTGAAAGTGATTTTCTTTACCATTCATCAGACCTGCTGAATTTGCAATTGAGGCCGGAATATTTGGAAAGTTGCCAATGAGGGATTGAAAAAATGCTAATTGGGTGCGGTTTTTTTCGTGTGATGGATGGTCGGCGCAAGCAAAATGACTCATAATCATTTGCGGGGCAAAGCCTACTTTTTCAAGCATGTTTTTTACTCTGCCAACATCAGACATTCTAAAGCCAAGCCTGCCCATACCTGTATCAAAATGTAGCGCAGCAGGATAGGCTTGATTTTTTGAAAGGCAAAATGCTAACCATTCTTCAAGCATGGAAAGAGAATTTAAAACCGGCATTATACTGTGATGGGCATAGATTTCTGCAGCATTTGGGTAAAGTCCGTTAAAGACAAAAATGTGAATATTTTTTAATTCACCTCTAAGGGTTATTGCCTCTTCAGGGGTTGCAACAAAAAAGAATTTTGCACCAGCGTTTTGTAGTGCCGTCGCAACTGGCAACATGCCAGTGCCATAGGCATTTGCCTTGACCACCGCACCTGTTAATGAGCCAGTACTTATCATATCAAGCGCTTTGTAGTTTTTTA
>JALSJY010000040.1 GCA_026989045.1 Hyphomicrobiales bacterium
TTCGTTAAACCCATTATTACCTATTGGCAAGCAAATTACTGAAACTATTTTAGAGCATTTGCCAGTTAGTAAAAATGAAGCATTAGATAGAGCAGTTGCAGCATTAGAAGAGGTTAGTATTCCAGCCGCCTCAATGCGTATTAATTCATATCCACATCAATTTTCTGGTGGCATGCGCCAAAGAGTGGTTATTGCTTTAGCCTTAGCAGCTGAGCCTGATTTAATTATAGCAGATGAACCAACAACGGCGCTTGATGTTTCTGTGCAGGCGCAAATTATCTCGCTATTGAAAAGCCTTTGCAAGGAGCGCGGCACCGCAATTATGTTAATAACCCATGATATGGGAGTGATAGCGGAAGCGGCGGATCGTATGGCAGTTATGTATTCGGGGCAGGTTGCTGAAATTGGTAAAACCTATGATTTGATCAAAAGCCCAAAGCATCCATATTCTGTTGGTTTGATGGGGTCGATACCTGCGTTGAGGGGTGATGTAGATCGTTTGGTGCAAATTGCTGGTTCTATGCCTCGATTAAGCGATATTCCAAATGGCTGTTCGTTTCATCCGCGTTGCGAGAAAATTATGGATATATGTAAGAAGAAGCGAGCTAAATTAACAAAAGTTGGAAGCTCCGAAGTTGCTTGTTGGCTTTATGATGAAGAGGCAAAAAAATGACAAAAAATGCCTTGGTTAAAGTGACTAACCTTACAAGAATCTTTGACGTTTCAAAGCCATTGCTTAATCGTATTATTGAGCGAGAACAAAAGCAATTATTGCGTGCAGTTGATGATGTTTCTTTTGAAATTTTTGAGGGAGAGACCTTCGCTTTGGTTGGAGAAAGTGGATCTGGAAAATCAACAGTAGCTAAAATGGTTGTAGGGCTTTTGGAGCCAACTAAGGGGACTATATTGATCGACAGTCTTGATTTAAGCGATAAGAAAAAGCTTAAACATTTGCGATCAAAAAGATCTGAAATTCAAATGATTTTCCAAGACCCCTTTGCCTCACTTAACCCTCGTTGGCGAGTTGAAAAAATTATTGCTGAACCAATTCGCGCCTTTAAATTAGAAAAAAACGATAAAGCAGTAGTTTTACGAGTTGGAGAATTGCTATCTTTAGTTGGGCTAGATCCATCTGATGGGCGAAAATTCCCACATGAATTTTCTGGTGGGCAGCGCCAGCGTATTTGCATTGCAAGAGCGCTAGCATCAAATCCAAAATTCATCGTTTGCGATGAGCCAACCTCAGCACTTGATGTTTCTGTGCAGGCGCAGATACTTAATTTAATGCGTGATTTGCAAGATGAATTTGGCCTTACATTTTTGTTTATTTCTCACGACTTGTCGGTTGTTAGGCACATGGCAAATCGTATTGGTGTTATGTATCTTGGGCGTTTAGTCGAGGTTTCAGACCCACAGCTATTATTTGACTACCCAAAACACCCCTATACGAAAATGTTGCTAGAGGCTATTCCTGATATAAAAATGAGTGGGGTTGAACGTAAATCTATTGAGGGGGAAATTCCTAATCCGATAAATCCTCCATCAGGCTGTACTTTTCATCCGCGTTGTCCGCTAGCAAATGAGCGCTGTAGGTCTGAAATCCCTAAATCTATCGATATTGATGGCAACCAAGTTGCTTGTCATGCGGTAGAAGAGGGGCGATCCTAATATAGCAGCGCCATTGAATTATTTAACAATTACAACAATAGCAATGGCTAGGATAACAGCTTTGAGGATTTATATCTGGCATTTCCCACCATATAATCATGGTCAATGCTAGTGTTCATTAGTAACGTGGCACTTACCAAAAGTACGAAATAAAGCTGTTTGATATATCAATTCGCTTGATATATATCATAGCATGAGATGTAATTTCTGCTAGTTTGATGAATGATAAATTCAGCAAATCAGAGATTATGATAATGGACAGTATTATCTACTCACCACCAGATACTAAGCCAGCCCTACAAAGGCGGCTGACATTACCTTTGCTGATTCTTTACGGGCTTGGCGTGACGGTTGGTGCTGGCATATATGTTCTTGTTGGGGCGACTGCAGCGAAGGCTGGGTTTTATGCGCCTATTTCGTTTTTGTTGGCGGCGTTTGTTGTGGCGTTTACTGGTTTTACCTACGCCGAATTAAGCACCAGATTTCCCGTGAGTGCAGGGGAGGTTGCTTATGTTAGGAACGGCTTTAACTCAAATACTATTGCTCTAATTGTCGGGTTGATGGTGGTGACATCTGGTGTTGTTTCTAGCGCTACTATTTCTATTGGAGCGGCTGAATATCTCTCGCATTTTATTACTATCTCGCCGCAGATTTTGATTGTTTCAATCATTTTAATTTTGGGCTTAGTTGCGGTGTGGGGGATTTTGCAATCGGTTATGTTGGCGGCGGTTTTTACTCTGATAGAAGTAAGCGGATTGATTTTTGTGATATATTATGGCTTTTCCATCAAACCAGATTTGCTAAATGAAATCGGCACGCTTATTCCACCATTAGAAATGGGCGCATGGGGCGGCATAGTTTCAGCAGGCCTATTGGCGTTTTTTGCCTTTGTTGGGTTTGAAGATATTGCCAATGTTGCAGAAGAGGTAAAACAGCCGCACAAGAACATGCCAAAAGCGATTATCTTTACACTACTTATCGCAACGGCTCTATATTTAGCGGTGGTTTCTGTAGTGATTTTGGTTGTACCAATGAGCGACTTAACCACCTCTGCTTCTCCATTAGCGCTAATATTTGCAAATGCTAGTCCCACAATAAAAGGCGCTTTCACCCTGATAGCGATTATTGCCACGGTAAACGGAGTGCTAATTCAAATGATAATGGCATCTCGTGTGCTTTATGGCATGGCAAGCAAGGGCAATTTGCCCAAGGTACTGGCATATATTCACCCAAAAACCCACACACCACTAATCGCCACGGCATTAGTCGTTGGTATTATTTTAGTATTGGCACTGTTCTTGCCCATGGCTCAATTAGCAGAAATGACTTCGCAAGTTGTTTTATTGGTGTTTATGCTGGTAAATCTAGCACTGATTTTTATAAAACTTGCCAAAAAACCTTCAGAACTCAATTATTATAAAGTGCCGATTATAGTGCCAGTAATTGGCTTCATAACCAGCGCTATTTTGGCTTTTACTGGGTTAATGTGATAGGAAGGTGAATTGATAAAAATATAAGAGAGATAGATGGTAAAGTTAATAAGTATAATTGAAGAAATTATTTCTGAGACACTTAAGTTGCAAAATCTTTCAATTAAAGAAATTATAAAAGATGATAACCCTCCCTTTCCTAGGTTAATTTCAACAGGAAACGGGGGTTCTATTCTGGTATCAAAGAAAATTGATGAGTTAATCATAAGATCAGCTGATTCTTTTAAGCAAGATTCTTCTTTAAGTTTGAAATATAAGGATGCTGAGTGGAACGGGTTGGTGCGTAAAGCATTTGGTTATGCTTTAGGCAATATCAATGTTAATGATGATATTTCTGATAGTGCTGAAATCATTAAAACTAACATACAGGATTTTCTCAAAGAGCAAGTCAATTCACTTGGCGTTCGTGAAGATATTTTTGGTTGCACATTGTTTGCTGATACTGATTTTCCAGTATTTGAGATTGGCCCTGTAAAATTTGAACCCCGACTGGAATGGTTGCAAAGAAAAACAAAAAACGGTGATGTGACAAAAATTACTTCGAGGCGGATAGAAAAACAGTGGCAAGGGAGCAAACAGACCAAACGAAAAAATAACCTTGAAATGATTCGAGAACGGGATATTTTGGAAGTAATAGGTAAGTGTCCTTATGTTTGTAGCGTTTCAACAGCAAAATTATCCGTAGATGCAAGGCTTGAGAAAAGTGCGATGGCTGCACGTTTAGCCTTAACTTCGATTTCCTTATTTTGGAAAAAACCAACAAATGTCCTTGACGGCTTTAACCTAAGCTATGATCGTGAAGTACGCATACAAAAAAATCTTTCTTTCTCCCCAGGAAAAATTACTCTGGGTGGTATGAAAATGATAGGAATGCCACACGGCCCAGAAATTGCAAGAGAAGAATGGTTAGGTATGCTTAAAGATAATGCAGATTATTTTGAGGTGTGTGGAGAAATATTGAAATATCTACTCAGTGGAAATGATGATCAAATAGACAGACCTAAAATGATGAATGTTTTGACACATTCGCTCCTTTGGTTTCATGAAGGTTGTCGCGATGAAATTGCACTCATGGCGATTGTAAACTTTGCTGCTTCTATGGATTCTTTGGGTGGCACAAGCGGCAAAAAAGGCATTTTTAAAGTAATGGAAAATCGACTAGGATGGAATAAAGATAAATCTATCAATAGCCACAGCACTGTTACTTTTAAGCAGATGACAGACAAAATCTATGGCAATGGGCGTAGCCTGATGATACATGGCAAAAATAATAAATTCTGACATGACTGGTCAAGAACAAGAGGGAATGCAGAAAGTATTGCAAGATATTGTCTTTTCAGTTGCATAGTCTGGGCAGGCAATAATCCCGACTGTGATGATCCTTCAAAACTTAGTCAGGTTTGAATAATGCTATAATTTGTTGATTAACTCAAATATTTAGCCTTCCGCCAATGTCCTCTCCCCCTCGTCATTATCGGACTTGCACACTAGTGTGTTGATCCGATAATCCAGTAGCGTCAAGTCT
>JALSJY010000041.1 GCA_026989045.1 Hyphomicrobiales bacterium
AACACCATCAATTTTTAACAGGGCTAAATCTGTGCGCACATCTGTGCCAATAATTTCCGCCTCTTTTTCTTCTCCGCCCTCAAAAACCACAGTAACTTTTTGGGCATCTTCAACAACATGGTTGTTGGTCACAACATAACCATCAGCTGAAATTACAAAGCCAGACCCTGCTGCTTCAAAACGGCGTTGTTGTGGTGGCTGGCCTTGTCCAGGCACACCAAATTGATCAAAAAATCTTCTAAATGGGTGATCATCTGGCAAATCAGGAAAATTAAACTCAAGTCCATCACGTGGGCTAAAACGCGAAGGCTCTTGCAAACCTTCCACTCTAATAGAAACCACAGCAGGCTTCACCGCCTCAACTAAATCAGCAAAACTTGCTGGCATTGATGTCTGAACAGCAATTTGAGCATTCGCACTTGTTACCAATAAAGCAGCACCACCAACAGAGCCAAATGCCAAAATAATTGCCAAGGCCGTAGAACTCAACAAACGAGAAGCAGGTAAAATAATTTTCTTCATAAGATTTTCTCCAAAATTTAGATATGAAACTTATGCACCCTATCACCTTTCCATATCATGACATGAACATTACAATTTGGTAATATTGGTGACAACATTGTGGCATAGTGAAATTATCAAAGCAAATCTGCAACAATTCCATTATTTACAATCAAAATAAAACTCCACCTTATAAAATAGTAAAAGCTAAGAAACTATATTGTCAGGCATATTAACCAACCTTCTCAAGATGATACGCCCTTAAATTTATAGACTCCTTCTTAAGCTACATAATGCGCCCTGCTTTATATCAATTTCTTACTTCCTTCTTACTGCCATCTCTTACTCTTTGCTTCTCACTTCCTCTTTACTTTTTATTTCCTCCTTGTCTCTCATTTTATTTTCTTGCCCCAACTCGATTCTCTTCTCATTTCATTTTTGGCCTCACTCTTATTCCTTTATTCCTTTATCCTTTCTTACTAAATTGACTTTTATAAACTATTAAACTAGTTTAATATATGAGTAAAAAATATAAGAATAAAACTGCTGATACATTTTTTGCACTTGCTCATTCAAAGAGGATTTGTATTTTGGAGGTATTGCTTAAGCAAATGCCTCGCAAAGCGAGTTTTGGTGAGCTTCAAAGAAACACTGGCATTGCAGCATCTACACTTGCGCATCATTTGCGTGAAATGGAAAATGGTAATGTAATTATTCAAAATCCTGCTGGTGCATCAACTGAAATAGCTCTTAATCTTAACCATTTACAAAAAACATTAGCAGATATGATGGAAAGTTGCTCAAAAAATTCAATGACAACTATTAAATAATATCTTTGGTCTTTAAGCAAAAATAGCACGGCGCAACAAATCTAGGGCTACAATAGTGATGATAAAACGAAAGGCTAGGCGGAATATTTTTTCTGGCAGCCTATCAAGGAACAACCCTCCAAGCATCGTGCCGATGAAGCCTGAAACTATCATTGCTAAAATAAGCGCTAGATAGTCTGAAAAGGCGAAACCTAAACCGATGAATACCAATAATTTGAAGGCGTTTTGGCTGGTCATTAAAAATGCGTGTGTGCCGACAATTTCACGGCGCTGTTTTAGGTTGCGTAAAAAGCTAAGTACTAGTGGTCCAGAAATGCCGATAACCATGCCAATGCTTGAGGTGAAAGCGCCAGCGATGGTTGTTGAGATTTTAGGTTTTGGTATCCAGATTGTATAAAGCAGAAATAAAGCAATCGCTATTTTGAAAATATTTTCGGCGCAAAAATGCCCGCCCGCCATTTGATCCCAATTGCACCGCACCATGCACAGGCACAACAATGGCTGCAGGCATAAATAGGCTCATCACCGCAATCAAAAGCGAGCCACCACCAAGCCCAAAAGCCGCCGTTATTGCAGAAGTAAAAGTACTTAGGGTTATTAAGCCAAGCGCAATGAGTGGGGTTAGTCCTTGTGCTATGAATTGTGCAATTTCAAAACTCAATGCTTAACTCCATAAACAATCACACCAAACCTGCCAATCATGCCAAACCTGCAACAAAGCCACTATTTGCAGAATCATGGCACATGGATAATCTAATGTCACCATAGCATAAACGTTGTTTGCATTTTGCATCTTTTTCAATTTCATCAAGCCATAAAAACCTCAACTCATTATGCTTTTGCAATTGCTCAGCTTTTTGATGATAAACACTAGCGCATTGTTTGCAGGTAAATTCTAAAATCTGCTCTGGCGCAATATCGTTTATTTGCAATTCTCTTTTCCAATTCATTCTCAAAACCCCAAATCACCAAAAATCTTGTGCTGATGGAATTCTGGTAAAACTGATTTTGCCACCAACATTACCCCCCTTTGGAGGATTCCAAACGCCGTTGGAAATAATGGTTTTGCTATATTTCTGATTAAGCTCATCAATAGCATTGCTTAGCGCCTCCCATTTTTGGCGATCTATATCATCACCCAAAAATATATCTAGCTGGCGCTGATTGGCAAAACTAATATCCATTAGAGTGATGTGCAAACGAAAAATTCTGGTGCGCCCGATTTCCTTTACTGCCCTACTCCAAATAATATCTAGCCCATCAAGCAAAGCCTTATCGTCATTAACGATTGGCAATTTTAGATTATCGCCCCACCCACCATTTTCAATCGCCAGCCAAAGCGCCAGACGAGAAGCATAATAATTTTCACGTCGCAACCGCCGAGCTGCCTTTATCAAAAGCAGGCGGGCAATTTCTTTCGCTGATCCTATATCTCGTGCATCTGGTGGCAAAACCCGCCCATGCCCAAACATGCCTCTTTCGCTTTGTTGGGCATGAATATCATATCCATGTAAAGCATACCAAAGCCGCTCGCCATTTACCGAGTGCCAGATTTTTCGCATATGCTTTGGCGGTAGATTAAGCAATTGCTCAACATTATAAATTTGCGCACGGTGCAAACGCTGCTCCATATTTTTACCAATTCCAGGAATATCATCAAGAGAAAGCGAAAAAAGCACTTTTGGAACCATATCTGGTTGCCAAATGGTCACGCCATCAGGTTTATCTTGCTTACAGGCAATTTTCGCTAATTGACGATTAGCAGCAAAACCGATCGAGCAGGTAATATACTGCCCGATATATTTCTTGATACGGGCTTTAATTTGTCTGGCAACCTGTTGTGGGTTTTGTTGCTGAGCAACATCTAGGCGACAAGCCAGCTCATCAATCGACTTTATCGCATCAATTGGCAAAACAGCAGAAATTTCAGACAAAAGACTATTATGCGCCCGTCGATATAAGTCTGGCTCTTGCGGCACTAAAATCAACTCAGGACAAATAGCGCGCGCATCTTTAATCGCCATAACATTTTTGCAACCAGCCTTTTTAGCTTCTTTTGAGCAAGCAATAACCGCCGCTCTATCTGTGCCAGCAAACGAGGTCACGCCAACTGGTTTGCCACGCAAAGAGGGGTATTTTTGCTGCATGACGGAAGCAAAAAATCCATCAAAATCAAGATAAAGACATTCTATAGTTTTTGGTTTTCGCATAAAATTTCATCTTTTTGCTATTTCCGCACCCGCAGAACAAAAAGAGAACATTACTTACATAAGCGTGAATAAGAGTCAAGTAATGATAGCAATATTTTTAACGCCAAAATTAGTAACTTTAGCTAAACATCATCTTTTTCTAAAGCATCTAGCGCTTCTTGCTCTTGTTTTGTTAGCTTTATATTAGCTGCAACATTCTTTCGACTTTTGACAAGAAAAAATAGGAAAACTGCACCACCAAAGAAAATTAGTGGCATTGAGATCCATAAAATTATTGTATGCGAGCCAACTCTGGGGTTAAGCAAAACATATTCACCATAACGATCCACAACATAATCTATTACCTCGCTATCACTATCTCCAGCAAGTAGCCTTTCACGCACTAATACGCGTAAATCTGCCGCTAATGGAGCATCAGATTCATCAATATTTTGATTTTGACAAACCAAACAACGAAGATGTTTAGAAAGGTCACGTGCACGCTCTTCAAGCACTGGATCATCAAGTATTTCACTTGGCAAAACTGCAAATGAACTTATAGGCAAAAACATGCTAAATATCAAAGTTATAACTATAAATAATCGCCTATAATACATTATGCGCCTCCCTTTGCAGTTTTTGCCTTAGCTTTGACCTTAGTTTTAACCTTCGCCTGCTTTGGTGCGCCAACTCTGGCACGTCTATCAGAAAGAGACAAAAAGCCAGCGCCCGCCATAAATAAAGTGCCAATCCAAATCAGCAAAATATATGGCTTATGCCAAATACGAACTACTTGAACTCCACTCTCATCAGCATCTCCAACCGCGATATAAAGCTGGCTAAAACCATAGGTAAGAATTGCAGATTCAGTTGTTGGCATTGAAGAGGCCATATAGACACGTTTTTCAGAAACCGCTTGTTTGACATTACCACTTTTATTTGTCACATCAAATTCAAAATGGTTGATGACATAGTTTGGCCCCTGACGCTGATCGGCTACAGTGAATTTTACTGAATAACCAGCCAACTCAGCTACCTCACCAATTCTCATTGTAGTAATATTTTCACTCTCCCATGCGCTAACAATAACAATGCCAA
>JALSJY010000042.1 GCA_026989045.1 Hyphomicrobiales bacterium
CAAGGCTTGTTTTAATTCATCGTCTTTAACGTTTGAAACTTCCTTATTAACTGCATTGCTAATTTCTTTAGATATTGTTTTTTCTTTATTAGGCTTTTTTGATGAACTGGGGCTGAACGGTTCAAGCGAGAGTTTTATTTTATTGATAAGCACATAGCCAAAATATCGATTTATTGCGGCGGCGATTTTTGCACTTTCATGATTTAGAGCTAATGCATGAGTTGGAGCGCATCTTAGAAAAAGTGTTGCACCTTGTTCGCCCTCTTGGCTCGTATTATTTTGGCTTGCATTGTTTTTTCTTGACCAAATAAGTCGATCTGGTATTGCAACTTTATTATAGGGTGCGGGGGCAAAAACTGGCCAATTTGCTATTAAGTCTCGATTAGCAAAGCCACGTTTTTTTAGAATGGGATCAATTGATTTGTTTATTGCATCGCCCAAGCCAATGGTGCGATTAAGCCTTGTGTTTGTTTTTTTCTTGAAGCTTTTGGCCTTTTTCATATTATTGTTTCGCTATGATTTGATAATAATGGAGCATGCTTAATCCAAAAATGCGGCCATTTTCTATTCATTAGAAAAGTAGCTTTTTCTGCATCTTTTAGGCTAGCAAACAGGCCAAAAACTGTTGCTCCAGAGCCAGACATAGAGGTGAATAGGCAATTTTGAGTATTTTTAAATTCATATATAATTTGCTTGATTGTTGGGGCTAATGAAATAGCCGCAGGTAAAAGATCATTGCGGGTTGATTTAAGCCATTTTGTAAGATGTTCTAAATTTTCAAAACCATCAAGATATTCATTGCTGATTTTTGGCAGTCCAGTGTTATTTGGGTTCTTTAGCAAAGAAAAAACCTGTTTTGTTGAAATAGAAATTTTGGGGTTGATAAGAGTAACATAGGCATTGGGGAAGGTTTTTAGCGGCTCAATTATTTCGCCAATATTGCTAACTATTGCAGGCTTTGACTTTAGGCACATAGGCACATCTGCGCCAAGGCCTAGTGCTAGTTTTTCTAACTCATGAATAGGAATTTGATTGCCGGATATTTTATTTAATAGTCTAAGGGTTGCAGCACAATCAGCTGAGCCGCCACCTATGCCAGAGGCAATTGGTAGGTTTTTTTCTAATTCGATTTTTAAAGTTTTGGGTAATGTGTTTGGCCAGTTTTTTCTAAAAAATTTAAGTGCTTGTAAAATTAAATTTTCGTTTTTATTTTCACTATTAAGGTCAAAAGAAAATGAGCCGTTTATTTTTAATATATCTGTTTTATTGGTATCGTTAGATGAAATTTTTATCCTATCGCCAATTTTAGCAAAAACGATTAAGCTTTCAAGTTGATGGTAGCCTTGGGCATTTTTAGCAGTAATATGTAAGGCAAGATTTATTTTAGCGGGTGCAAACTCATGGTGATTTGGCATGTTATTTATTGGTTTTTAAACGGATCTTGAAAATCTTGAACATTTTGCAGTTTTTTCTCTGCTCGTTTGGTTACATCCCCTTTTTGATCAACATCAATGGCAATAGTCCATTGGAAGCGCGCTTCGTTTTTTCTGCCAACCTTCCAATAGGCATCACCTAAATGATCGTTAATTTCGGGATCATTTGGTAAAAGATCAACGGCTTGTTCAAGCACTTCCACTGCTTCATCAATTCGATTTAATTTATAATAAGCCCAGCCTAAACTATCAACAATATAACCATCATTGTGGGAGGCTTCGACTGCTTGATAAATAAGCTCAAGGGCTGGTTCTAAATTCATGCCTTTATCTACCCAGCTATATCCCAGATAATTTAATACCTGTGGGTGCCCAGGATTCAGCTTTAGAGCCATTAAAAAATCTGCCTCTGCTTTTGGCCATTGATTAGAGCGTTCATAAGAAATTCCCCTGACATAATAAAATCTCCAATCGCGTGGGTTTTGCCCGCCCACAATTTTTAATGCCTTTGAATAGGCTTTTATTGCTAGTGAATATTTCTCATCATAGCGATATAAGTCCCCTAAAGCAGATATTGCATCAAGATTATCTGGACTTATTACTACGATGTTTTTGAGCTTTCTTATTGCTTCATCACGATCACCCATCGCATCAAGATTTTGGGCAATATTTATCATCGCGCTAGACTTAAATGCTAAATTTTTATTGAGCTGAGAATAGATTTTATTGGCTTCTTCATAGAGTTCTGCCCTCTCCAATAGCTGGGCTAATGCCATTATTGTCATTTGAGCATTTGGATTTAGGTAAATTCCAAGTTGAAAAAATAGCATAGCTAATTCATTGCGACCTTCATTGGATAAAGCTACCCCGATGCCATGATAAATTTCACTTGCGCCTTCTTGAACAGTGCTTGCAGTTTTGCCAGGACGGATTTTAGCATCAATTTTTTTTGAAACTTCATCAATTAAAGGGTGTGCTAAATTCTTTTTCTTATATTCAGCGATGATAGATTGAGCTTGAGAAAATTTCGAAGAATTTGCTAATATTCTGGCATATGTTTCCACAACACGAGAAACATAAGCATCATTTTCATAGGTTTGCATTGCATATTTTAGCGCTAATTCTTTGTTCCCTGCAACATCAGCCATTAAGGTGCGGTGAAATAATAAAAAATTATCCAAGCCAGCTTTGCTTAATTCATCAAGAAGAATTTGAGAGGAAGTAAATTTGTCTTCTCCAATTAATGCCCAAGCCTTTAAAATAATAGCGGTGATAGTTGTGAAATTGCCATTTTTAACATTATCAAGTTGTTTGATAGCTGAAGTATAGCGGCGCTCTTTAATGGCGAGTGTGCCAAGTAATAAACGAGCAATTTCGTTAGTTGGGTCAATTTCAATTAAATGTTGGGCAAGGGCGGCGGCATCCTCAATGCGGCCATCTGCAGTTAATGCGATAAAGGCTTGTTCAACAATTGCTGGATTTCCCCACTCCGATTCTGAGGCATCAAGAAAAAACCTTGCTGCTTGTTCTGTGCGCATGTCTCTAAAGGCCTGTTGACCTGCTAAAAAGCTACCAGAGGTGCTTGGTGATGCAGCAAGAAACGAATTATCTAGAGCATAAATTGGTGATGTGAAAACCAGCATTAACGCTATAAGACTAGCTAGAAATGTTTTTAGGCGGATTATATTAAACACGAAATTTAGACTCCAAAAGAATTATAGATGTTTAAGTCGGCTATTTTGCAAAGTTTTTCAAGCTTAGACTTAGTTATTTAACTTACATTTGTGAATAATTTGGACCTGAGCCTCCCTCTGGCGGTGTCCAAATGATGTTTTGGCTAGGGTCTTTTATATCACATGCTTTGCAATGTAGGCAGTTGGCGGGGTTTATTTTAAATAGTTTTTTGTCCTTTATTTCAATTATTTCATAAGTTGCAGCAGGGCAGTAAAATTGTGCAGGCTCACCATAAAGCGGTAAGTTTTTTTTAATCGGTATGTCTTTATCCTTAAGAATAAGGTTTATTGGCTGGTCTTCTTCAAAGGAGATATTTGCTAAAGCTAGTGATGAACTACGGGTGAAACTGGTTTTTTCATTTGCAGCTTCATAGGTTATTTTACTGGTTTGGGATTTTGTCTTGGTGCTTTCAAAGTCGGCTTGTTTATGCTGTAGATTGCCAAAAGGGGAGAAGTTAAAAATTGCATTTGTCCAAAGGTCAAACCCACTAAGCAATGTGCCGAAAATTGTTCCGAATTTGCTTGTAAAAACTTTAACATTTTGAACGGGCTTTAATTCGTCTTTTATGCCGCTAGATAAAATTTTATTTTCGATATCTAAAAGGTCTTTTTTATATGAGCCGCTTTTTATTGCGTTAAAAACTTCTTGTCCCGCTATGCGGCCTGAGCGCATGGTTGAGTGAATTTCTTTTATCGCTGGGATATTCATGAAGCCTGCGCTTGCGCCAATTAAAACACCACCCTTAAATGTTAGTTTTGGGACAGATTGTAAGCCGCCTGCGCTAATGGTTCTTGCGCCATAAGAGATGCGTTTTGCATTCTTTAGCAGGGGGGCTATTTTTTTGTGAGTTTTAAGTTTTTGAAATTCTTTAAATGGAGAAAGAGATGGATTTTTATAGTTTAAATGGGTGATTAGTCCGAGATATATTTGTTGGTTTTTTGCATGATATAAAAACCCACCGCCAGAGGCATGATTGCTGAGTGGATAGCCCATGAAATGCTCGACTTTCCCCTCGTCATGTTTGGATTTTTCAACTTGCCAGATTTCTTTTATTCCCAAGGCGTATTTTTGTGGGTTTGAATTCTTATCCAAATTAAATTGCTTGATTAGTTTTTTAGCCAGCGAGCCGCGCGCGCCCTCACCAAATAGGGTATATTTTGCTTTTAATTCTATGCCCTCCATATAATCATCTTTTGGCTTGCCATTTTTATCAACCCCAATGTCAGAAGTGATTATGCCTTCAACCGCGCCATCTTTATCAAATAAAATTTCTTTTGCTGCGGTGCTAGGGTAAATTTCTACGCCTAATTCTTCAGCTTTTTCACCCAGCCAGACACAAAGCTCACCAAGTGAAATAATATAGGAGTTTTTGCTTTTCATTT
>JALSJY010000043.1 GCA_026989045.1 Hyphomicrobiales bacterium
GCTTAAAAGAAAAAGTAAAACACGCCGCGAAATCATATCTATCACGGGGCAATGCAGCCGTTGCAACAGATGATGAATGGGCTGAATTTTAAGGGCATAAGTTCAAAATTAAACTCCGCCGTCTTTGCGAGCATCTTTAGGTGCGTGGCAATCCAGAGCTTAACAGCATACTCAGCATATCTGGATTGCTTCAAAGCTAAAGCTTTTCGCAATGACGTGAAAGAAGGATTGTTGA
Organism: Hyphomicrobiales bacterium; assembly: GCA_026989045.1. Taxonomy (GTDB): domain Bacteria; phylum Pseudomonadota; class Alphaproteobacteria; order Rhizobiales; family Devosiaceae; genus S141-66. The sequence goes on from JALSJY010000043.1 coordinate 236, forward strand.
TTAAAGAGCAACTATAATAGTTAGTTTTATTAAAAATTACGCTTCTTGCTTTTCAAACTGACCATGCTCACGAAAACGCCACATATATGTTGGTAAAATTATATCCATTGAAGTTGGCTTAATGCCAAAGGCGCTTAGTGTGCGCTTTTGTTTAATTGCCTCTTTTGATACAATATTATCATTTCCAAGCTGAACCACTTGGTCAACAGTTAGCAATGGTGAGGGTAATATTTGCAAGAAAAATGCTTTCACTTTGGCAAGCCAAAACGGCACTGGTAATAAGATATTTTTGCGCTTAGTTTCTGTTATAACTCGCTGTAATAATTGCTTCATATTTTCAACATCATTGCCGCCAAGTTCATATATTTTGCCTTGCCTTGCTTTGCCAGATGCCGCTAGGGAAATAACTTTTGCTACATCACCAACATAAATTGGTTGGAACAAACTGTCTTTGCCAATAAGTGGTAAAATTGGTGATATTGCCGATAACGCGCCAAACATATTAAAAAAGCTATCATCAATGCCAAAAATAATTGATGGGCGCAAAATTACAGCTTTAGGAAAAGCTTTTAAAACGGCCTCTTCACCAAGTGCTTTTGATCTTGAAGAAATGCTTTTAGAATCTTTATCTGCACCAAGCGCTGACATATGAACTAAAGTCTGTGCGCCTGCATTTTTTGCAGCAATAGCGACATTTTCTGCGCCCTTAATATGCACATTTTCAAATGTCTGTTTGCCTGATTGTGACTTAATACCAACCAGATTGATAACAATAGTTGCACCTTTCACAGCGTGCTCAACAGATTCCATATTGCGGACATTTGCCTGAATTGGTAAAATCTGGCCAACAGATCCAAGCACTCTAAGATGACCAGATAAATCTGGGCGGCGTGTTGCAACTCTGATACGATAACCCGCTTGCGCTAATTCCTGTACTGCTTGCGTTCCAACAAAACCATCTGCTCCAAAAATTGTTACAAGTTGTTCATTTGCTTTTGTCATATTAAGCTCCAAATAATAACCACTTCATTTCTTAACCTGATAGCAACCTCCAAACGATTTAGCAATCTTTACAAGCTAATCTTTTTAAGAAAGCAAGTTAATCTCTTTAAAAAAGAATGGATCTTCGTTTTGGGCTTTATTATTTATCTATAAAACTTATGAGTAATTGACAAAATAGACTACTAGTCATAGCTGTTCACAGAAAACTTCCTCTAACATAAACTAGGTCAAAAATTGCCTGATAAGTCACACAAAAAATCACCCACTAATGTGCCAGGTTTGCAGGTAAGATTGTTAGCTGCAAAGCGATTGCAAGAAGTGCTGGGGGGAAAGAATTTCACCCCTTTTTCTGCTCATGAAATAAATGATGGGCGCGATAGGGCTTTGGCCAATAAGTTGATAACTTTTGCGCTTCGTTATCAGGGGCATATCAATATTATTTTTGCAAAAACCCTAAAAAAGGGTATGCCAAAGAAAAGCGATAGTTTTGAAGCAATAATGCGTATTGCCTTATCAGAATTATTATTCATTGATGATATGGCCGATCACTCAAGCCTGTTTTTGGCGGTTGAAGCGATTAAGAGAAATAAAAAAACTGCTCATTTAAGTAAGCTTGCTAATGGCGTGTTGCGCTCGGTGCAGAGGCAAAAACAAGATTATAACAATCTACCATTGGCTGATTTATTTCCTGATTGGTTGCAACAACGCTGGCAAAAAATTTATGGAAAAAACTCACTTGAGGCTTTTGGCGAAGCCTTATTAAAAGGTGCAGCGCTTGATTTAACCCTTAAAGAAAATAATGCAGATTTAATTCAACAGCTTGGCGCAGAAAATATATTTTTTGACAGTGTAAGAATTGAAAAGAGAGATTGTTTAATTGTTGATTTAGCTGGTTATGATGATGGAAAATGGTGGGTGCAAGATGTTGCCTCTGCCCTGCCAGCTCGTTTGATGAATTTAAAATCTGGCGCAAGGGTTTTAGATATGTGTGCCGCCCCCGGTGGCAAAACCGCACAGCTTATTAAACAGGGGTATGAAGTAACAGCACTTGATATTGATAAAAACCGATTGTATCGCTTGGAACAAAACCTTGCTCGTTTAAATTACACAGCTAAGCTTGTCTTGGCAGATGCTAGCTCTTTTGAAGTTAAAGAAAAATTTGATGGTGTGTTTATTGATGCTCCGTGCTCCTCTACGGGCACATTTCGTCGTCACCCAGAGGTTTTGTGGCAAAAGCGCACAAAAGAAAGCAAGGGTCGGGTGGAGTTGCAGCAAAAGCTGATTAAAGCTGCAATTGCATCGCTAAAATCTGGTGGAATTTTAATTTATGCAACTTGTTCGCTTGAGCCGATTGAAGGTGAAAAACAAGCACAATGGATTTTAGAAAATTTTCCGCAAATGATAAATTCTCCCATTACTAAAGAGCAAGTTGGTGGAATGGCTAATTTTATTGATAAGAATGGCTATTTAAGAACCACGCCTGATATGAGCGTTTTTAATGATAAAAATAGTGAAACAAATATAAAAACTTTAGATGGTTTTTTTGCTGCCAGATTTATGCTTAAGTAGATTAAAATAAATTAGATAGTTTTTATAAAAACCAATGCAAAAAAACTCACTCTCACTTGTAGAACAAATAATAACTTCGCCATTATTAAGATGGACATGGAGTGGGCTTTCTGCGCCTGATTATATTTTTCCAATTGCTGAGTTCAGACCTTGTGATAAAGAGGCTGCAAAAGATATGAGTTTGGGCCGCTATTTATTAGCCTCTAAATTAGTAGATAGTAAATCTCATTCGCCCTTTTCTATTGATGAGGCAGATGAGCAATGGAAACAACGTTTAAATGACTTCTCATGGCTACGTCACTTCACTCAAAGCACTGAGCCACGCGAGAGAGAATTTGCACGGGTTTTAGTGCTTGATTGGATTGGGCGAAATGCAAAATTTAATCAACATAGCTGGTCTCCAATTATCACATCTTTAAGGGTGTTAAACTGGCTACGACATATAAATCTCTTAAAAGAGGGGGCGAGTGAAAAGCAGATTAAAATCATTTCTGGCTCACTTAGCACACAGGCGCAATCATTAAAGATACGCATTAAATTTATGCGTGACCCGATAGATATTATTTTTAGCGCTATGGCCTTATTGGGCAGTGATTTAGCTAAGAGAAGCTCTTCAAAGTCTATAATAGCCCATTTAATGGAATTGCAGTCATTATTAAATAAGCAGATTGATGCTGATGGATTGCATCTATCGCGGAATAGTTTATTGCAATTTATCTTGTTAAGTGAATTGGTGAGTTTAAAGCAAACTCTTGGGCAGGTTAACGATATTAACTCAAATGAAAAAGAGAAATTTGCAAACACATTAAAATCAATGCATTCAGCATTAGATAGCTTAACACATGGCCATGGTGAAATTGCATATTTTAATGGTGCAAAATCATTGCCAGCAGATATTTTTGTTGCTCTGCAAGCTAACTCTCCAAGAGAAAAAAAACTAAACCAAACAATTGGTGGTTATGGTATTTTAGTGTCTGGTTCATCAACTCTTATTGCTGATGGTGGTGTTGTGCCAGATATTAGATATTCCAGATATGCGCATGCCAGTGCCTTGGCGTTTGAATTTTCTTTTGGCTCTGACTTGTTACTTGGAAATTGCGGCACACCTTTAGCTGTGCAGAAAATGACAAAATCAGAAATTGAATATTATAATTATTTTAGACTTGGTCAGGCTCATAATGGCCCAGTAATAAATAAAACATCATCGGCAATAATACAAAAAACAGGCACTTTCGCTAATCATTTGAAAAAGCCTAACAATCCAATTTATGATATCATTATTGAAGAAAATGTGACAGAGCAAAATGAAGTGAGTATGTTTTTGACAAGCTCTAATTTTGAAAAATCCCATGGTATTAAACTAAGGCGAGAATTCTTTTTGCTAGATGGAGGAGAAACTTTGATTGGTGTTGATAAAATAATTATAAGCAATAAAAGACAAGTGCAAAAACAACCTCAAGACTTGCTGGAATTGGCGTTTCACTTAGCCCCAAGCGCAATATTGTCTAAAGGGGAAAGTGAAGGCGCTTTCTTTATTCAACTTAAGTCTGGTGCAAAATGGACCTTTTTATGGGAGGGGGCAGAGGCTCATATAGAATCAAGTCTTCGCCATTCGGGTAATTTTGGCCCATTGCCAACTACCAAGATTGTGTTAAAGAGCGCTATCAGTCAAATGAGAAACGCCACACAAGCAAAAGAAATTTCATGGATTTTTACTCGCCAATAAATTCTGGCCAATACT
>JALSJY010000044.1 GCA_026989045.1 Hyphomicrobiales bacterium
GTTTAGATAATATTTGGGCAACAGCAAGTGAGCCAGGGTCCCAAGCAATATGGGCTAATCGCTCTTCTTTATTCAGCCCCAAATTATTATACTCATCTGGAATACAGTTTGAAGCATGGTCACAAAGAAAAATAAATTGTGATTTTCCCTTTGAATTCTCGACAATCACAGGGTTTGTTTCTTTTAAATTATCCTTCATCATTGCAACTTCTTGATCGTAAGAATTGATTTGCTGTTAGAGATATTTTTTTATCCGCCCGCCCAATTATATCTATATTTTTACCTTCATAATCATATTTATCTAATATATGACGGATTATTTCTAATCTGGCACGGCGTTTATCATTTGCTAAAATTACCCGCCAAGGCGCATGCTTGCTATGGGTGGTTTTTAACATTTCATTTCTGGCCATGGTATAATCGTCCCATTTACCCAAGGCTTTTAAATCTATGGGTGAAAGCTTCCAGACTTTTAGTGGATTATGAGCGCGTGCATGAAAACGCTTTTGCTGCATTTCCTTGCCAATATTAAGCCAGAATTTAAACAGGTGAATATTATCATCAACAATCATGCGCTCAAAGCTAGGGGCTTCTTTTAGGAAATGTTTATGTTGTTCCTTAGTGCAAAAACCCATAACAGGCTCAACTCCAGCGCGATTATACCAAGAGCGATCAAAAATTGCGCTTTCACCAGCTGCAGGAAGATGTTTAACATAACGCTGAAAATACCATTGCCCTTTTTCTCTATCACTTGGCTTTGATAGGGCGATAATTTTATTTTGGCGGGGATTGAGATTTTGCAAATAGCTTTTAATTGCCCCACCCTTGCCTGCTGCATCACGCCCTTCAAACACAATTGCAATTCGCTCATCGTTTTTTTGCAAATGCGCCTGTAATTTAACAAGCTCACACTGCAAGTTAGCAAGCTGCTCTTCATAAATTTTCATCTTTAGTTTTTTGGAATAAGGATAATTGCCCGACGTCAAAGCATTTTTATCGATTGCTTTAGGCAGAGCAGGATTAGTTATATCAAAACTATCTGGTTGAGTATTTGCCGTCATTGTTATTCTCTATTCAAATATTAAATATTCAATTTTGCTTGATTTATTATAATATGTAATATGCAAGAGAAATAACGTGCTTAACAAGCAAAATAAACAATGAGACGATAATTAATGCTGGATTTAAAAAACAAAATACAAAATCAAGAAGATATTGAACGCTGGAAAGTTCGTCTTTATGATTCTCGTTTTATATTGATAGCTATATTTATTTTACTAGCATTTTTTGTTTTTTCTTCCGCCATTAGCCTTGTTGCTGCTATAATATCATTTGCTTTTATTGTTGCGGTTAGCTTGTTCATTGGCAGACGAGATAATGCGCTATTACCAATTTCAAACGATCAAGAAATATTTGAAAATTTACGCCAAAAAATTGCTTTTCGTTTTGCTGAAACCTTGAGTGATCCAATTTTTATTCTTAATCAAAAAGCTATAATAATATATATAAACCAAGCTGGCTTAAAACAATTTATTGGTGCCAAACTTGGAGATCCGATAGCTTTCTCATTTCGCAACCCAGAGCTAATGGCCGCAATAGAAGAAGTAACAATCTCAGGCAACTCCAAAACTATTGAACTTCATCAAAGCGGGATAGGTGAAACTTGGTTTGATATATCTATTTCCTCATTGAGGTTACAAAGGCAAAAGCCCTCCTATTTAGTTTTAAGCATGCGTGATTTAACCCAGCAAAAACGAAGTGAGGCTATGCGAAGCGATTTTATTGCCAATGCCTCTCATGAATTGCGCACTCCGCTTACCTCTTTAGTTGGTTTTATTGAAACGATTGAAGGGCCAGCAGCAAATGACAAAAAGGCACGCGAGAGATTTTTAAAAATTATGCACTCACAAGCTGACAGAATGGCCAACCTGATTGATGATTTATTATCACTTTCACGCATTGAATTGCGGCAAAATATTAAACCCAAATCAAAAGTAAACCTTTCTAACCTGCTTGCAACCGTAGTTGAAGCGCTGCAAAATCAGGCAAAAGCGGCCAATGTGAAAATTATTACCAACCTGCCAAATGAGCCAATAATTATAAGGGCCGATGAGGCTGAATTATTTGAGGTCTTTGAAAATCTAATTGACAATGCAATTAAATATGGATCAGACGGCAAAAAAATAAACATAAACCTAAAGAAAAGCTCAAAAGACAATATGTTTGATTATAGCGTCAATATTATTGATTATGGGATTGGCATTAGTGCGGATCATGTTCCGCGATTAACCGAAAGATTTTATCGTGTTGATGCCGAGAACTCACGCAAGAAAAAAGGCACTGGGCTTGGCCTTGCTATCGTCAAACATATTCTAAACAGACATGGTGCTATGATGAATATTACGTCAAAAGAAAATATAGGCACAAATGTTGAGGTGCTTATAAACAAGTGAGACGCATATATTTTATGTCTGTCACAAAACTGTAATAAAACTGACATATTAGCTTCATTGAACTTGATTATTTAATAAATAGGGACATTCCCCCCACTTAAATAAATCAAATGAGGATATTATGAAGTTAAAATTTATCACTAGCATTGCTGCTGTTTCACTTATTGCTGCTTTTGGCACAACAGGCGCTATCGCACGCGATCAAATTCAAATCGTTGGCTCATCAACTGTATTTCCTTTTGCAACTGCTGTTGCTGAGCGGTTTGGGCAAACAAGCGACTTCCAAACTCCAATTGTTGAATCAACTGGCTCTGGCGGTGGATTGAAATTATTTTGTGCAGGAGTTGGCGAAAATACACCTGACATCACTAATGCTTCACGCAAAATTAAAGATAGTGAAATTGATAAATGTAACGCAAATGGCATAACAGCTGTTGAAGTAAAAGTTGGCTTTGATGGTATTGTGTTAGCAAATGCAAAATCAGGTCCTGCCTTTGATATTTCTCGTGAGCAGATATTTTTAGCGCTTGCAAGAAATGTCGTTGTTAATGGCGCTGTTGTTGCTAATCCGTATGACAATTGGTCACAAATTGACCCCGCTCTTCCAAACGAAAAAATTGAAGTGCTTGGTCCTCCTCCAACTTCTGGCACACGTGATGCTTTTGTTGAATTAGTAATGGAAGAAGCCTGCCAGACAGGTATAGAAGAAGATTTATGCGGCGATATTCGTGAAGATGGCGCATATATTGATGCTGGTGAAAATGACAATTTAATTGTTCAAAAGCTTGAAGCAAATAGTGCAGCTGTTGGGATATTTGGTTTTTCTTTCCTTGATCAAAATGCCGATGCTTTACAGGGCGCTGTAGTTGATGGAGTTGTTCCAACTTTTGAGAATATCGCCGCTGGAGATTATCCAGTTTCTCGCTCGCTATATTTCTATGTTAAAAAAGAACATGTTGGTGTAATTGCAGGCATTAAAGAATATGTTGCTGAATTTACTTCTGACAATGCTTGGGGCGAAGAGGGCTATTTATCAGAAAAAGGACTTATTCCTCTTTCAGCTCAAGAACGTGCAAAATATAAAGCTGATGCAGAAAATCTTGTAGCAGTTAAAAAGAAAAACTAAATTAAACTACTGCCTCAACTCTTTTGAGTTGAGGCAGTATCTATTCATTTACGGAATAATTGATGATACAGAGCCTTTACATTCCATTGCTTTTTTTAGTGCTGGCTATAGGCATATTTTTAATTGGTCGCTCTCGTGCTATCTCTATTTGTAATGGTCAAATAATAGAATTACACTCTAAGCCAGCATTTCATGGCTCATATCTTATGCTTTATGCACTTGCTCCCGCCCTTATTCTTTCGTTAATTTGGCTTTTTTCTTCTCATTACCTTTCTGAAATCTATGTGGTTTCAAAATTAGGTGAGAGTTTTACTTCCATTCCTGCTGCTGAGCAGACATCTTTTTTACGCCAAGCGCGAGCCCTTGCAAATGATGTTTCATTTGGTGAGCCAAGCGACTTGCTTAAACAAGCTTCTTTATTATTTGCAAATTTTGCTAATTTGACCAATAAAATTATTGCAATTACCAGCGCTAGTTTAATTTTAATCGGCTTGTGGTTTGGCTATAAAAATATTTCTTTAAGGTTGCGTGCTAGGCAATTTGTTGAGCGCTCAATTATGGTGTTACTTATCAGCGCTTCTGTTGTAGCGATTTTAACGACAATTGGCATTGTGTTTTCACTAATATTTGAAAGCTATAGATTTTTTGAAAAAGTTCCATTTTTGGACTTTTTATTTGGATTAAACTGGTCGCCCCAAAGTGCGTTTGAAGGTGCAGGGGAATTAGCTTCAACTCGCAATAGTGAGGTTTTTGGCGCAATTCCAGTTTTTGCTGGCACCTTGCTAATCACCCTAATTGCAATTTCAATTGCGGCGCCAATTGGCCTAATGTCAGCTATATATCTTTCGGATTATGCCTCTCTTAGAATAAGGGCTTTTGCTAAGCCTTTATTGGAGGTTCTAGCTGGCATTCCAACCGTTGTTTATGGGTTTTTTGCAGCCCTTAGCGTTGCGCCTTTTTTACGTGGAGCAGGTGAGAATGTCGGCCTTGTAATTTCTTCCGAAAGCGCAATGGCTGCGGGCTTTGTCATGGGAATTATGATTATTCCTTTTGTTTCTTCGCTTTCTGATGATGTAATAAATGCCGTGCCGCAAAGCTTAAGAGATGGATCATCTGCACTTGGGGCAACAAAATCTGAAACTATTGTTAAAGTGGTACTTCCTGCTGCATTACCTGGAATTGTCTCAGCGCTAATGTTGGCAATTTCTCGTGCAATTGGTGAAACAATGATTGTGGTAATGGCGGCAGGAATGGCAGCAAAGCTTACCATGAACCCATTTGAGGCCGTAACAACTGTAACAGTGCAAATAGTTACCCTATTGGTTGGAGATCAAGAGTTTGATAGTGCAAAAACTCTAGCCGTATTTGCACTTGGCCTAGTATTATTTTGCGTAACCTTAACATTAAATATTATTGCCTTAAGCGTCATTAAAAAATATCGAGAGCAATATGACTGATACAGCTAAAACAGAACAAGAAATATCAGAGCATACTTCAAGTGCGGCTCGTTTGAGATTAAAAAAACGCTATAAGAGTGAGCGCATGTTTAAGTTTTGGGGACAGGGTGCTATCTTTTTCTCTATCGGCTTTTTAGTTCTATTGCTATCAACTATCACATTTAAGGCTCTTCCAGCCTTTACATATCATTTTGCTTCACTCCCCTATGATATGAGTGAATTGGATAAAACTGATATAAGTAAACTCAAAAAAGCTGATTATGATGGCATGGTGCGCTCAACCATTCGCTCGCAATTCCCTAATGTGAGTGGACGTAAAGATAAAAAAACACTCTCATCAATTCTTTCTTCTGGTGCGCCAGTTATTTTGCGCCAGCAAGTGCTTAAAAATCCAAATAATATTGATGATCCAAGTAGCTTTGCTGTTCCAATTTCTGACTTTGCTGACCTTTATCTAAAGGGGCAGATAACCAATTCAACTTTAGAGAAAAGAGACGAGTTAGGACAGATTAGCATTTTAGATAAACAAGTTGAAATTAGCTTTGAGCAAAATATTTTTACAAATATTACGAATCAAATAGCTAAGCGACTTGAAAAAGAAGCTCTCCTTATGCGTGAGAGCATGCAAGGGTCAATTCGCTCGCTTGAAAAAACTAAGGCTGATATTAAAATAATTAACGAACAATTATTAGGTGCAAGTGAAATTGAAACTGAGCGCCTAAATAAAGAAAAATCTCGTCTATTAGACAAAGAAACTGAACTTTATGTGCGAATAGCTGATTTGCGCTCAAAAGCCAATGACTTAAAAACTCGAGCAAAATTAGTAATTTCCCAAGGCGAGGAAATAACAAATAAAGACCAATCAATACTGATTTATTTTAATGGGGCTGTGGTTAAGGCTCAATATGTAACACCTAATCGTATAATTGGAAAATTACTAATGCCATTTGATAATGGTGTGCCAGCTAGTGTGCAAAAGTGGCAATTAAGAATGATTGAAACGCCTCAGGCTAATCGCAAATTTAGCGACCAAGAAATTGTTTGGATAGATGAATTGCTTACCAAAGGATTTATCAGTAAAGATTTTAACTGGATATTTGCAACCAAGGGCGCCTCTCGTGAACCTGAAATGGCGGGCATTTGGGGAGCAGTAGTTGGCTCATTCCTGACCATTATCGTAACTCTGGCTTTGGCATTTCCACTTGGAGTAGCGGCAGCTATATATCTTGAAGAATTTGCTCCAAAAAACAAAATTACCACTATCATTGAAGTCAATATCAACAATCTTGCCGCCGTGCCCTCAATTGTTTTTGGCCTACTTGGCTTGGCAGTATTTTTGAACTTTTTTGGCCTTGATCGCTCCGCCCCCTATGTTGGCGGCATGGTTTTAGCTCTAATGACACTGCCAACCATTATCATTGCATCACGCGCTGCTTTGCGCGCTGTGCCTCCCTCAATAAGAGAAGCGGCACTTGGCATTGGTGCCTCAAAATTACAAACTGTTTTGCATCATGTTTTACCACTTGCAATGCCTGGGATTATGACAGGCACAATCATTGGCCTTGCGCAAGCATTGGGCGAAACAGCACCATTGTTGATGATTGGCATGGTAGCCTTTGTAGTTGATATTCCAGGGGCATTAAACGACCCTGCAACCGTATTACCTGTGCAAATTTTCATGTGGGCAGATTTTCCTGAACCTGCCTTTGAGCAAAGAACATCGGCGGCAATTTTAGTATTGTTGGCATTTTTAATATTGATGAATGCGCTAGCGGTGATAATTCGCAAACGCTTTGAAAGAAGATGGTAGATTTATGAGTAAAAAAGCAAAACAAGAAAACACAAAAATAGCGCCTCAGGTGAAAATCAAAGGGCGTAATGTTGATGTTTTTTATGGTGATAAACAGGCTTTATTTGATATAAATTTAGATATTGAGCGCAATCAGGTAACTTCGCTTATTGGTCCTTCTGGTTGCGGCAAGTCAACATTCTTGCGTTGCTTAAACCGTATGAATGACACAATTGATATATGCAAAATTACTGGCTCAATCACGCTTGATGGTCAGGATATTTACGACAAAGAGATTGATGTTGTTGAACTTCGTGCTCGCGTAGGCATGGTGTTTCAAAAGCCAAATCCTTTTCCAAAATCTATTTATGAAAATGTTGCCTATGGGCCAAGAATTCATGGCATGACTTCATCAAAAGAAGAGTTGGATAAAATTGTCCTCAAGTCGCTTAAGCGTGCTGGCCTATTTGAAGAGGTAAAAGATAGATTAGATGAATCTGGAACATCACTTTCTGGCGGGCAACAACAACGCCTTTGTATTGCACGCGCCATTGCCACCCGCCCAGAAGTCTTGCTAATGGATGAGCCATGCTCAGCTCTTGACCCTATTGCAACGGCGATTATTGAAGAATTGATTGACGAATTGCGCGAAAAATTCACAATAGTGATTGTTACCCACTCAATGCAGCAAGCAGCGCGTGTTAGTCAAAAAACAGCCTTTTTTCACCTTGGAAAACTGATAGAAGAGGGTGCAACAGATGATATTTTTACCAATCCACGCAACCAAAAAACACAAGATTATATAACTGGCCGCATTGGCTAATAAAGGAAACAAGAATGCCAGATTCAGGACATATTGTATCATCTTATGAGATGGAATTAACGGAGCTTGCTAGCTCAATTTCACAAATGGGCGGAATGGTAGAATGTGCAATTGCGCAATCAATTGATGCCTTGCTAAGCCATGATAAGAAAAAAGCCAAAAAAATTGCCAAGGACGATAGATTAGTTGGTGATATGCAGCGTAAAATTGATGAAAATGCCGTCTCTATGATTGCGCGCCGCCAGCCAATGGCTTCTGATTTACGGCTTATTATTTCATCAATTCATGTTGCTAACGATCTTGAGCGCATTGGTGATATGGCTAAAAATATCTCTCGACGTATCAAGCATATTAAAGGAGGGGAAGACTTATCACCCTCATTTTACAATGGTGTGCGCCATATGACGGATTTAACGCTTTTACAAATAAAAACTGCCCTTGATGCTTTTGCTGCCCGCGATACCAAAGCTGCTATTGCTGTTTGTGAGCGCGATGATGAGGTGGACGCACTTTATGTTTCTATCTTTCGTGAATTGCTTACCTATATGATGGAAGACCCACGTAATATTTCCCAATGCACTAACCTTTTATTTTGTGCTAAAAACTTAGAGCGAGCGGGTGATCACGCAACCAATATTGCAGAGGCAGCCTATTATCTTGAAACGGGTATGAACCTGCAAGTTATGCTTGATGAAAAACGAGATGAAGAAAAATAAGGTTAGATAAATGTCAGTATCAATTCTGATAGTTGAAGATGAAGAAGATTTGGCAACTTTATTGCGTTATAACCTTGAGGCTAAGGGATTTGAAGTTTTTGAAGCAAGTGATGGCGAATTAGCAACGCAATTACTGCAAGAAAATCCACCAGACTTGATTTTACTTGATTGGATGTTACCGCAAATATCTGGCATTGAGCTTTGTCGAAGGTGGCGAAAAGATAAAAAAACCTCCTCTATTCCAATCATCATGTTAACCGCTAGAGGCGAAGAAACAGACAGGGTTAGAGGTTTTGCCACTGGCGCTGATGATTATGTAGTAAAGCCTTTTTCGGTACTAGAATTATTGGCTCGAATTGATGCTTTGCTTCGACGCACCTCTCCAAAATTGTTGAGCAGTAAAATTATTGCTGGGGATATTGAGCTTGATAGAGAGAATTTTAGGGTTTTAAGAGCGGGTAAAGAAATCCATTTAGGACCAAAAGAATATCGCTTGCTTGAATTTTTTATGAGCCATGTCGGGCGGGTTCACTCCCGTGAAAAATTACTTAATAATGTTTGGGGCGCGGACGTTTATATAGATGATAGAACTGTTGATGTTCATATCGCTCGTTTGCGCAAATCTTTAACAGAAAATAAGTCTTTAACCAAAGATAAACAAGTTGATCCAATCCGCACCGTTAGAGGTGCTGGATATGCTTTTGATGAAAAATTTTAGCTTATAAATATAATAATTGCTTAATAAGATAATTGCTATTTAGATTTTTTGCGATCAGGTTTATGATAGGCTTTTTGTGAATGATGTTTGCAATAAGGCTTGCCATCAAGTGAGTGACGACCACAAAAATGAAATTCAGCATGTAAAGGATCACCAATTGGCCATTTACATTTATCCTCAGTTAGCTCAAGCAGACTAACCCGCTCATTGATGGGGATAGTAAAATCTTGATCCTGCGCACGGCCAACAAATAATTCATTTTCATGCTCTTCTTGTGATTTTAATGCCGTAGCGCCAACAGAAATAGGTGCAGAATTTATACTCCTTTGCTTCACTGTTGCAGAATGTGAAGATGTAGAATTTGCAGAAGCCTTTGGTGAGGCGCGGCGCGGTGATTTAGATGCTTTGCGCGCTCGTGCTGAAGAGGTTGCAGGCTTTACACGGCCAGAGAGCTTTAAACGATGAACTTTGCCAATAACTGCATTGCGAGTTACCCCGCCACCTAGCTCAACAGCTATTTGGGCAGCGCTTAAGCCTTGCATCCATAGTTTAGTAAGAACCTCAACGCGATCTTCAGTCCACCCCATGATAAATAGCCTTCCAAAAAACAGAATCCAATATTATTCTGTTGCTAATTGCACCAGTTAAAAATTTTACACATACATTTATTGATTGGATATGCCTCACTAAAGCTTGTCGCCTTAAGAGATTAGCCGCCTCCCAATATAATTACCTTACACGAAGGGAAGAATCTTGCGCAAGAGTCAGAGTTAACTTTTTCTTAATAAAGTGACATTTTCCCCAATTAAGAAATATTGGTAGCAATATTTGCAACTTAAACCTCATTGGAATTTCATTGAGCATTTCAATCTAGTATTGACTTTTTCTATAAAAATAGCACATAAGAGAGCAAATATAAGTCGTAAAAACAACGTGCTGCCAAACTAGGTTAGCGCGTTTTTAGTTTTTGCTATCAAAAACAACAATATATCGAACACAAGAGTTAGAAATAAGGGAAACTACATATGTCGGCGCTTTTTGGCACTTATAATCGCTCAATAGCCTTTACAAGGGGCAAGGGCATGCGCCTGTTTAGCAGCGACAACACTTCTTATCTCGACTTCATGTCTGGCGTTGGGGTGAACTCGCTTGGTCATTGCGATGAGCATTTAGTTGCTATTATGAAAGATCAGGCTGAAAAACTTTGGCATGTTTCTAATATTTTTGATATTCCTGAGCAAGAAAAACTGGCTCAGCGTTTAGTTGATGTTAGTTTTGCAGATGCGGTATTTTTTACTAATTCTGGTGCAGAAGCAGTCGAATGTGCAATTAAAACTGCACGCCGCTATTATTTTGACAAGGATCAGCACAATCGCACTGATATAATAGCATTTAAAGGTGCTTTTCATGGTCGTACACTTGGCACAATCGCTGCTGGAGGTAATCCTGATTATACTAAGGGCTTTGGTGAGGTGCTGGCAGGTTTTAAACATGTTGCACCAAATGATATTAAGGCAGTTGAGGCGCTAATTGATGAAAACACCGCTGCTATTTTAATTGAGCCTGTGCAGGGTGAGGGTGGTGTGAACACCATTACAAATGAGTTTATGCGCTCTTTACGCAAGCTTTGCGATAAATATGACCTTTTGCTAATTTTAGACGAGGTGCAATGTGGGTGTGGGCGCACGGGTAAATTATTTGCTTATGAGTTTTCAGGCATTGAGCCAGATATTATGGCGCTGGCAAAAGGCATTGGTGGTGGATTTCCGCTTGGTGCATGTTTGGCTAAAAAAGAGATTGCAAAAGCGATGATACCTGGCACGCATGGCTCAACCTATGGTGGCAACCCAATGGCCTGCGCTATTGGCAATGGTGTGCTTGATAGAATATTGCAGCCAGATTTTTTACCTCATGTTGAAAAAATGAGCCAAAAACTAAATTGGCATCTTCATCAATTACAGCAGCGTTTCCCCCAATATATCACGCAAGTGCGCGGCAAGGGCTTAATGGTGGGAATAAAGCTAACCTTTCCTGTTGCCAAATTTGTTACAAAATTACGTGAGCATCACTTATTGGCGGTTGCATCGGGTGATAATGTGTTGCGCTTGCTTCCCCCTTTAATTGTTGATGAGGTGGATATAACAGAGGCGATGAATATCATAACCACTTCATTTGAAGAGTTAGAAAACAAAGAGTTAGAAAAGCAAAAAGAAGAAGATAATGGATAATAATAAAGCGATAACCCCAAGGCATTTTCTTGATTTAGATGATTTTTCTTATGCGACTTTGCGCTCTATTTTAGATTTGGCAATTGAGTTAAAAACCAAACTAAAAAATGGCGAGCATCCCTCATTGTTAAACAATAAAATACTTGCAATGATTTTTGAGCAAACCAGCACCCGCACCCGTATTTCATTTGATGTGGGCATGCGTCAATTGGGCGGTGAAACTATTATGCTAGCTGGGGCTGATATGCAGCTTGCTAAAGACGAAACATTATCAGATACCGCGCAAGTTATGTCGCGTTATGTTGATGCAATTATGATACGTATTTTAAGCCATGATGATTTGCTTGAGCTTGCTCGCTCTTCATCTATTCCCGTTATTAACGGTCTTACTAGGCGTTCACATCCCTGTCAGGTTATGGCGGATATTATGACTTATGAGGAACATAGAGGTTCAATCAAGGGCATAAAAGTTACTTGGTTGGGAGATGCAAATAATGTGCTGCTATCTTGGATACATGCGGCTAAAATATTTGATGTTGAGTTAACCATTTCAGTGCCTAATGAATATAGTCCAGATCAAGGCATGTTAGCTGACATTAGCCAAGCTGGTAATAATATAAAATTAAATTCAAACCCAAATGAAGCGGTTAAAAACGCTGATCTAGTTATGACTGATACATGGGTATCAATGGGTGATAAAGATGTAGATCAACGCTTAAAAATTCTTGCCCCCTACCAAGTTGATAAGAATATTATGGCAAAAGCTAATGAAAATGCTTTATTCATGCACTGCCTGCCTGCCCATAGAGGCCATGAAGTTACCAGCGATGTTATTGATGGCGCGCAATCGGTAGTTTTTGACGAGGCAGAAAATCGCCTACATATCCAAAAGGCTATTCTTTGTTATGTATTTGGAATAGAAAAGTTAAACTAAGGCAGAGCAAAATGAGCAAAAATCCTTTATCTGAATTTGGTCTAAACCGTGAGCAGAGCGGTGATGATGTTATCGTTCCTTTCACCCTTGATAAGCTTGGTTGTCGCGGGCGATCTGTTAGGTTAGGGGCAGCAATAAACACAATTATCAGCCGTCATGATTATCCCGATCCAGTAGCCCGTGTGCTTGGTGAGGCTGTTGTGCTGGCTACATTGATTGGCTCTTCATTAAAATTTGATGGTCGCTTTATTTTACAAACACAAAGCGACGGCCCAATAAATATGGTAATTGTTGATTTTGATACACCAGATGGGTTGCGTGCCTATGCTCGTTTTGATCATGGTAAATTATTGCAATATGCCAATGAGGGTAAAAACAGTTCAAAAGAATTATTGGGCAAGGGTCATTTAGCAATGTCGATTGACCAAGGCGCTGATATGGAGCGCTATCAGGGCGTTGTTGAATTAGACGGCAATGGCTTTGAAAATGCCGCCCACCAATATTTTGAACAATCTGAGCAAATTCCAACTATGGTGCGTTTAGCAGTTGCACAACATCAGCTACGTGGGCAGAAAACCCCACAATGGCGTGCAGCAGGAGTTTTGGTACAGCATTTGCCAAAAGATAAAACAGATGATGAAACATTAACGCAGGACGATGAGTTTGTTGATCAAAATGACAAAAGAGAAAATGATTGGGTTGAAGCAAAATCCCTACTCTCTACGCTTGGTGATGATGAACTTGTTGATCCCGATATTTCCCCTGAGCGGCTTTTATTCAGGCTTTATCATGAAACAGGGGTAAGAGTTTTTACCCCTGAACATGTTATAGAACGCTGCACCTGCTCGGCTGAGCGAATAGAGGATATGTTGGCGAATAGTTTCTCGCCTGATGACAGAGAGAAAATGATAAAAAACGGTAATATTGTAGTGAAATGCGAATTTTGCTCAACCGAGTATCACTTTAATCCCAATCAATTTGATATCTAGTCAATTATTATAAAACATTACCAAAATTTCATTTGTTCTGATGTGATTTGGAGTATAGCGTAATAGTGATAAAGTAGGATTGATATTGTGCCAAATTCTAATTCAGAAAAATTGCAAGAGCCTAAATTACAAGAAGCTAATAAGCTAAAAACTAAAACTAGAGCTATTTTTTCAATTATCTGGCGCTTAATATTTGCTATTGCGATTATTGCGGGTGCAATTTATTTGGCTTTTGACATGGTTTCTAACAAGCCTGAGCCACCAAAAAGGCAGGCTCGCGAGCGTAGCTTTACAGTTGAAATTATCACTCCGCAAATGGGAGAATATAGCCCTTTTGTTAATGCTTATGGAGAAATTATTGCCGCTAAAACATTTGACGTAAGGGCGCAAGTTTCAGGCGAGGCTCTATCGGTATCAAAAAATCTGGTTGTGGGTGGTTTTTTAAGCAAAGGTGAGCAGATTTTACAAATTGATCCTTTTGATTATGAAGGCGCTGTGCGTGATGCTAGAGCGGCATTAAGTGATGCTCAATTGCAATTAACAATCACTAAAGAGCAGCTTTCACTTGAGGAGATAAATCTTGATGTTGCAAGGCAGCAATATGAAATAGGAAAAAATGATCTTGAGCGGGCTATTTTACTCAAAAAATCAGGTTCACTAACTGAGAAAGATTTAGAAAATTCTCAATTTCTACTTTCTCAACGTGAGCAAACTTTAGAGCAAAGAAAAAGCTCTCTTATTATGCAGCAAACTGCTATTGAACGACAAAAAAATACTATCTCACGCCTGCAATGGAGTTTGGATAAGGCCAAACATGCTTTAGAGAACACACGAATCCTTTCGCCATTTGATGCGGTGGTTATTTCAAAGAACGTTGAACAAGGCCGCTTAGTTACTAATAATGAAGTGGCTGCAAAACTCTATGAGCAGAAAAATCTTGAGGTAAGCTTTACCCTTTCAGATAGTCAATATGGATATTTGCTACAATCTGGCTTGATAGGTCGTGAGGTTAATGTGGTTTGGGATATTGAGCCAACGCCAATAAAGATAGACGGCATCATCACTCGCATTGGCGCGCAAATCATGGCTGCAAGCGGAGGAGTTGAGGTTTTTGCCTCTCTTAATGGTAAGGAGCTGGACAAATTAAAACCTGGCACATTTGTTGAGGTTGCGGTTGCGGGGATAATTTATAAGAATTCTTATAAATTACCTGAAACAGCAATTTATGAAGATAATCATATTTATCTTGCTCAAGATGGCCGTATGAAAAGAGTAGATATTGAGCTTTTGTCTCGCTCTGGGCAAGATGTGATAATATCAGCCGATATTGGCAAAAAAAGCAGAGTTATTACTACTCGTTTAGCACAAGCTGGAGATGGCTTAAAAATTACCATTGAGGGTGAAGAGCCTCAAGCTGACAAAGCTGAGCAAGATAGCAAAGTGGAGCATAAATAATGCGACCTAATGAGCAGCATTCAATGGGCTTTATTGCTAAAATTGTTCATCACCGCAACGCTGCAAATCTATTTATGCTATTACTTATCTTGTTTGGCTTTTATGGCATATCAAAACTTAACCGCCAGCTTATGCCCACTATTGAAATACCTATTGTTTCAGTAAGTATTTTATGGAGTGGGGCAAGCGCTAAAGATATAGAAAAAAATATCCTATTGCCAATTGAACCTGCAGTGCGTTTTTTAGATGGTGTTACAGACGTTAGCTCTATCGCACTTGAAGGCAGCGCTAGAATTACAATATCATTTGAACGAAACACCGACATAAAAGAAGCCGAAAGAAATGTCGATGCAGCTGTGAAATCAGTGCAAAACCTCCCGAGCAGTGCAGATGAACCTAAAATTTCAGTGATGAGATTTTATGATCCTGTGGTTTCTATTGGCATATCAGGGCCAGTGCCAGAACAAACTTTAAGAAATTATGCGCTAGAAATTCGCGACGGGCTGCTTGATCTTGGACTTGATAAGGTTGATATGGCTGGTTATCGATCACGTGAGATTGAAATTGCAGTTGATGAAAATAAACTTCGCCAGCTTGATCTAACTTTAAACGACCTATCGCAAGCACTTTTACCTAACATAATAGATAGGCCAGCAGGTAGTCTATCGGGTGATTTTGATGCACAAATAAGGGCAATTGCTCCTGAAGTTAGCGCGAATTCAATTGCAAATTCAGAATTTGAAGTAAAAAAAAGCGGGCAGAATCTGCGCTTTAGTGACATTGCTACCATTAGCGATAAGTTTGATGATGATGATAAGCTTGGTTTTATGCGAGCTCAGCCAGCAGTAAAAATTATTGTTTCTCGCTCTATTACAACTGACACTATTGAATCTTATGAAAAGGTAAAAAACTTTATTGAAAAATTAGAGCCAACTCTGCCCGCCTCAATGAATATTGTTATGTTTGCAGCGGCTGCCGAATTGGTTGACGATAGGCTTTCTTTGCTTGTCAAAAATGGCATAACGGGGCTGGCTTTAGTATTGTTAGTACTCATCATATTTCTTGACTTTAGATTTGCTTTTTGGGTGGCGCTTGGTATTCCAATTTCTGTTTTAGCAACGCTTGGGGTGATGTATTTAACTGGGCAAACTATCAATATGATTTCTATGTTTGCACTAATGATGACGCTGGGCATTATTGTTGATGACGCAATAGTTGTTGGCGAGCATACAGCTACTCGCTATGCGCTTGGTGATAGTCCACAAGATGCCGCTATAAATGGAGCAGGTAAAATGGCAGCACCAGTTATTGCAGCTTCACTTACCACAATGGCAGCCTTTGGCCCTATCTTAGTTATTGGTGATGTTGTTGGACAAATAATGGCAGCTTTGCCATTAGTGGTTATGGCAGTGCTTTTGGCATCAGCCTTTGAGTGTTTTTTCATTCTTCCAGGTCATTTAGCTCACTCCATGCCCAAACAACGCAAAAAGCCAAGCGCTTATCGTCGCTGGTTTGATGCAGGGTTTGGGTTTTTCCGTGACAAAATAGTTGGCTGGTTGGTCGATCTGTCATTTCGTTGGCGCTATGGTACAGTTGCAATTGCTTTTGCTGTTTCAATTTTAGGCGGCGCATTGATAACATCAGGTAAATTAGGGTTTGATTTTTTCCCAACAGCTGAGGGTGATAATTTTAATATATTTGCTTCTTTTCAACCTGGAATTCCACAAAGTCAAATGCAAGATATTATTCTCAAAATTGAGGATGCGGTGGAGAAAGTCGAGATTGAGCTTGCCCCTCAAGGTGAAAAACTAATTAACACTACTTTTGCACAATTAGATATTGAGAATGGCGGCGCAAATTTTAATGTCTATCTTGTGCCATCTGAAGAACGTGAAGTGAGGACAAATATTATTACCGCTGCATTAAGAAAAGCTATTCCAAAAGTTGCAGGAGTGGAGAGAATAAATGTGCGCGATATTCGTGGTGGCCCGCAGGGGCGGGCAATAGATATTGAATTTAGCGGCGCTAATAGCGTGACTTTAAAAAAGGCATCTGAGGAACTTCAAGATGTGCTTGAGGGTTTTGAGGGGGTTACATCAATCTCTGATAGCTTGCGCTATGGTTCGCCTGAGTTAACAATGAGCCTAACTGATAGGGGGGCGGCTTTGGGCTTTACTCTTGATAATCTTGGCTTGCAAATTAGAGATGCTTTTGAGGGGCGTTTGGTTCGGACCATTATATCTGAAGAGGAAGAAACATCTATCCGTTTAGTGAATAAAACAAATGCAAAGGGCTCTCAAGCCTTGCGTGAACTTTGGGTCAGAGCGCCAATGGGTGGATTTGTTCCTCTTTCAACGTTAGTGGTTTTTAATGAAGCTCAGGGCTTTTCCCGTATCAATAGAAATGATGGAAAAGCAATAGTTTCAGTAACTGGCGATGTTGAAGATGGTGTTGATTCTGGTGAGATTTTAACTCGACTTGAAGAAAGTTATTTAGATAAAATAGCAGCAAAATATGAAGTTAACTACTCTCTTGGAGGCGAAAGTGCTGAAACTCAAGCGGCAATGACAGACATAAAATTGGGCGCGATCATTGCATTAGGTGTGATGTATATTATCATCGCATGGATTTTCCAGTCATATTTTGCTCCTCTAGCCGTGATGCTGATAATTCCATTTGGCTCGGTTGGAGCTATTTGGGGTCATTATATTTTGGGTATGAACTTAACGATGATTTCTCTTATGGGCCTGCTTGGCTTGGCGGGCATTTTAGTTAATGATTCAATTGTTTTAATTTCACGTTTGCAAGAAAGATTAGCAATGGGCGAGGGTTTGCGCTTGGCAGCAACTGGAGCAGGAAAAGATCGCTTAAGAGCGGTATTGTTAACATCATTAACAACCATAGGCGGGCTAACCCCGCTATTATTTGAAAAAAGCTTGCAAGCACAATTTCTTATTCCAATGGCGGTGACGATTGTGTTTGGTTTAGCACTTTCAACCCTATTAGTGCTTTTTCTTGTGCCTGCCTTCATTGCTATTGGTGAGGATATAAAAGCATTTTTAAAATGGCTTTTCCTTACCCCAAACTCTCAAACCTTTGCTCAGCTAATAAGAGGCCAGCATCATGAAATTTCGCATGAAGCTTCAAATTGATATTATCTAATCAAATAATCTTGCATCAAAAGCAAAGGGTTTAATATCAACTATTTCTACTTGTCTTGCATCTGGGTGAAGGGGATTAAAAAGATAGTTATAACTTTCAGGACTAATAGCGCTTTTTACCCTACATATAGGACTAGAGCTTGCTTTTAGCCAAGCATCGCCTGTTTTTTGACATTTAATCTTATCATGGGGGTCAATATCTATTCTTTCTATATTAGCACTATCAGATATTTCAATTTTCATCATTACATATTGAGTTAAAAAATGAACGTCAATATCCATATTTACCAACACTTCAAGAGCGGCAAGGGCTGGATGTTCTGCAAAATAAACTATTGGCTTTCCTTGCGAGTGCCAGCGACCTGAATAATATAGCCCTCCATGCCCGCTTAAATCGGCGCGATTTTTGTTGGCAATGCGCCATGTAATCATGCATTGAATCCATTTACAATTTGACCAAGAAATAATTCTACAGCACGAGAGCCAGATTCATTGGTGAGCATTTCAATTGGGGCTTTGCCGCCAAAAACTTTTGTTGGGCGCTCAATCCATTCAAGGCCAACTTTTTCACCAAATGCCGTTTTAGCCATCTCGCTTATTCTTATCACTCGTAAAACACGCTCAGAATTTTGTGCTGAAAGTTTTTTATTTTTGGCTCTTGTTGCATTTTCCCAAGTTTTACGTGGCATAACATTATGCGAAATCATTATTTCAATAATTGCTTTGTTTTTCTTAATGTCTGACAGCTCAAATCCGCTCTCAACAAGCTGATTGAGATATATTATATCTTCAAGCGTGTTTGAGAGAATTGCAGAAGTGAATTTTTTATCTTTAGACTTAGCAGATATGCTATCTTTAGCAGATATACCTTGCATGTAAATTTCTCCTCTTCTAGCCCTGCTGGCCACATTGCCATAAATATAGGCCATATCGCCAAGAAATGCAAGTTAAACCATTAACCGCGCCAAAATCTTGGAGTGAACAGCACTAAGATAATTAAGATCTCAAGCCTACCTATTAGCATACCAGCAGTGAGTAACCATTTTGAAACATCTGGTAGAGAAGAAAAATTGCCTGCTGGACCAATAATATCGCCAAGCCCAGGCCCTACATTAGAAATAGCAGTTGCTGCGCCAGAAAAGGCAGTGGTAGCATCTAGCCCGCTTAGAGAAAGTGCAACTGAAAGAGCGATAAAGCTTACGAAATATAAGAAAACAAAGCTTTGAACCGAGGTTGAAATATC
Organism: Hyphomicrobiales bacterium; assembly: GCA_026989045.1. Classification (GTDB taxonomy): domain Bacteria; phylum Pseudomonadota; class Alphaproteobacteria; order Rhizobiales; family Devosiaceae; genus S141-66. The sequence goes on from JALSJY010000044.1 coordinate 19,093, forward strand.
ATCACTAAGCGGCATGCCATTATAGCGTTTAATATGCACAATATTGGGATAAAGAATTTGGCGCACATGCTGACTTAAATCACGCGCTAAAACTTGAAAGCGAAATATTTTAATTCCGCATGATGTTGAGCCTGTGCAACCACCAATAAAGGTAAGCATGAAAAATGTTGCAAGAGAAAATGACCCCCACGCGCCATAATCAATTGTTGCATATCCCGTGCCAGTAATAATGGAGGTAACAGAAAATAGCGCATGTCGAAACGCCTCTTCACCATAGTAGATATTGTTAGAAATCTGTTGCCACATCATTGCCAAGGTGACAATTGCAACAATGCTTAAAAACACTCTTACCTGAGAATCTTGGAATAATTTTTTCCACTGCCCATATTGCAAAGCAACTAGATAAAGCACAAATGGCAATGCCCCTAAAATCATAAAAATAATGGCAATATAATCAAGCGCGCTTGAATGAAATGCCTCAAAGCCACCATCACGAGTTGAAAAACCACCCGTTGCAACAGTTGTCATGGCATGCACAATTGCTTCAAACATATCCATGCCAAAAGCCCAATAGGCAATTGCACAGGCTAATGTTAGGATGCCATAAACTGTTGTCATTCCCCCTGCAATTTGCGCTGCTTGTGGTAAAATTTTATCGGGCGTTTCAAAAGCTTCAGCCTTAAACATTTGCATGCCACCAACTTGCAAAGTTGGTAAAACTGCAATTGCCATCACAACAATTCCCAAGCCGCCAAACCATTGCAAGAGCCCACGCCATAACAATAGGCCGGGGGAGGCTTGGTCTAGGCCAATCATAACAGTTGCGCCAGTTGTGGTTATGCCAGACATAGATTCAAATATAGCATCAGTAAAACTAAGCCCGTTTGGCGACCAGACAAATGGTAGTGAGCCGAACAACATAAGCGTCACCCAAATCAAAGAAGTGAGTAAAAAGGCCTGCCTTAAGTTTAGCGTTTGTTTTTTGCCAGAGGCTGATGCCCACATGCCAGCGCCAATAAGCGTTGTAAAAAGCGAGGAAATAGCGAAAACCTGCCATTCATCATGGCCGTTTAACGCATCAGTAATAGCAGGAAGCAGCATTGCAACGCCAAGAATTGCAACAAGTTGTCCTATTAGTGATATTATTGGTCTAAATTCCATTAAAGTCTCAAACTAAAATCTCAAATAAAATATATTGGCTCAAAGTTTAAACATGCTTATGCTTTGTAACAAAGACTAAAACTATATTTGTCTAAAAGGAAACCTATAAATGTTAGATGCCCCTTTACGCAAACTAATTGATGCCCCACTTAATAATATAGGTAAACAACTGGCAAGAGCGGGCATAAGCGCCAATGCGGTTACGCTTTTTGGTGTTTTAATTGGCCTTGCTAGCGCCGTTGCCATTGCGGCAAGCTGGTTTATCTTAGCGCTTATTTTACTAATAATCTCTCGCCTTGCTGATGGATTAGATGGTGCTGTGGCACGAGCTACGAAAAAAACCGACTTTGGCGGCTATCTTGATATAAGCGTTGACTTTCTATTTTACGGCGCAATTGTGCTTGGTTTTATAATTGCCAATCCCGCAGCAAATGCAATTGCGGGTGCATTTTTATTGCTTAGTTTTTATTTTAATGGCGCAACATTTCTTGGTTATGCAATTTTAGCGCAAAAGCACGAAATGACTAATGATAGCAAAGGCGACAAATCAATTTATTTTAGCAATGGATTGATAGAAGGATCAGAAACAATAATCTTATTCATTATCCTTTGTATCTGGCCAACTCTTTTTCTACCCTTAGCAATAGTCTTTGGAGCAATCACTTTTGCAACAGCAATTATGCGCCTCTTGCATGCTAAAAAGATTTTTAAGAATTAGCTAATTAAACCTGAGAGAGCGCATAATCTAAATCAGCGATTAAGTCATTCACATCTTCAAGCCCCACAGAAAGCCGCAATAATGAGCGCTTAATCCCCTGCTCTTCCCGCTCTTCTTCACTAAAGCGCTGATGGGTAGTGGTTGATGGGTGCGAGATGATCGATTTTGCATCACCAAGATTATTTGAGATGAGAATAATGCTCAAGCCATTAGCCAGCCTAAACGCCTCTTCCTGCCCGCCCTTCACCTCAAAAGAAACCATGGTTGAGCCGTTGCTCATCTGAGCTTTAGCTAATTCATATTGTGGGTGCGATTTATTAAATGGATAAAATAACCGATTTATTTTTTTATGCCCGTCTAAAAAATCAGCAATTTTTGCAGCATTTTCGCTCATTTTCTCTACTCTTAATGATAGAGTTTCAAGTCCCTTAAGCATCACCCAAGCATTAAATGGACTGATTGAAGGGCCTGTTTGACGAATAAAAGTATGAACATCAGCCTCAATCAATTCTTTTGAGCCAAGAATAATCCCGCCCAAAGCGCGCCCCTGCCCATCAATATGTTTTGTGGCTGAATAAATAACCAAATCAGCACCAAGCTTTAGCGGCTTTTGCCAAACAGCGGTCGCAAACACATTATCAACAATTAGCTTGGCATCATGAGCATGCGCAATATCAGCTACCGCCTTTATATCAACCAATTCAAGCGTTGGGTTGGTTGGTGTTTCAATAAAAACCGCTTTAGTATTTGGCCTCATTGCTTTTGCAAAATTTTCTGAATTGCGCCCATCAACTAAAGTCGAGTTGACACCAAAACGGGGTAAAAAATCCTCCACCACATATCTGCAAGAGCCAAATAATGCACGTGAAGCAACCACATGATCGCCTGCTTTTACCTGTGATAAAAGCGCATAAGTAACCGCCGCCATGCCAGTGGCCGTTGCGCGAGCTGCCTCAGCACCCTCAAAAATTGCCATGCGGTTTTGAAACATTTCAATGCTTGGATTAGAAAAACGTGAATATATATGCCCCGGCTCTTCCCCGTTAAATCTGGCTTCTGCCGCTTCAGAATTATCATAGCTAAAGCCAGAGTTAAAATAAATTGCCTCAGAGGTTTCACCATGCTTGCTACGCTCAGTGCCACCATGCACAAGTTTTGTTTGTGCAGATAGATTGTTTAAATTACTCATTGGGTTGTTTTTATTTTTATCTGGCATGAAAACTCTCAAAAATATTTGCAAATAATATTTCGCAAAAATAAATATGTAAATTTCTTGTAATGCTATTTGCTTGCTTGCGTCAAATGTTAAGCAATGTAACAAGTGCTAAATAAGATAAACCACTTGAATTTTAGCTTTTATGGGGATTTACTAAAATAATGAATATTCAAGCAAATGGATCAGCAGACTGGCCAAATGGCATTTTTTCTGCCTCACTTATCAATCAATTGATTGAAACTGGCGGCATTAAACTTGCAAAAAAACCCGATCAAGCGCAGGTGCAACCAGCCAGCCTTGATTTGCGTTTGGGTGAGAAAGCTTTTAGAGTGCGTGCAAGTTTTCTGCCTGGTCCTGACCATACAGTTGCCGAGCGCATTGAGACGCTTAAATTACACGAAATAGATTTGCGCCAAGGGGCGGTTTTAGAGCGTGATTGCGTTTATCTTGTGCCTTTGCTTGAGAGTTTGAATTTGCCAAAAAATGTTTCAGCTTCTGCAAATCCAAAAAGCTCAACTGGCCGTCTAGATATTTTCACCAGAGTTATTGGTGATAAAACTCGTGGCTTTGATAAAATTCCAAATGGATATAAGGGCCCGCTTTATATTGAAATTAGCCCACAAACTTTTCCAATTTTAGTGCGCACAGGCTCTCGTCTTTCTCAAATGCGCTTTAGGGTTGGCCAAACTGGCCTTGATATTGATGAGCATAAGGCATTGCATAAAGAGCAAACTTTAGTTTTTAATCCCAATATGGAAGTTGCTGATGGGGTTGCGCTTTCAATTGACCTTAAAGGTGAGGGGCGAGGCGGTTTAATCGGATTTCGTTCAAAACGTCATACAGCTGTGATTGATGTTGATAAAAAAGACGCGCTTGAGGTATTGGATTTTTGGGATCCGCTTTATGCCAATGATAAAAATGAGCTTATTCTTGACCCCGATGAATTTTATATTCTTGTTTCGCGTGAAAGCCTGCATGTGCCACCAGATTATGCCGCAGAAATGATGCCGTTTGACCCCTTAGTTGGTGAATTTCGTGTGCATTATGCTGGTTTTTTTGACCCCGGATTTGGCCATTCAGCCGCAGGAGGTGAAGGCTCACGCGCGGTGCTTGAGGTGCGCTCGCGCGAAGTGCCGTTTTTGCTTGGGCATGGGCAGACAATTGGCCGGCTTTTATATGAGCGAATGGCAAAACGACCAGAGCAGCTTTATGGCTCTGATTTAGGGTCAAATTATCAGGCGCAAAAACTAAAACTGTCTAAGCATTTTAAAGAATTTGAACCCAATGAATAGGTGCTAAATTTTAAAAATAAAAAACCTATCAACTGATATTTTTAAGCCGCTTAGCCTTGAGGTTAATAGCGGTGAAATAGTGATGATTTCTGGCGCTAGTGGGGCTGGGAAATCTATATTTTTGCGGGCTATTGTTGATCTTGATGAAAATGAGGGTGAGGTTTTTTTAGGTGATATTGAGCGCAATCAAATTCCAGCGCATCAATGGCGCACTTTGGTTGGTTTTGTGCCAGCGCAAACTGGTTGGTGGGCAGATAGGGTTGGCGATCATTTCGAGCAGACTAGTCTGGCGCAAGCAAGTTCACTTGATGAATTGTTGACTGGCGCAGGAATGGGCAAAGAAGTGCTTGATTGGCAAGTGAGCCGCCTTTCAAGCGGTGAGATGCAGCGGTTGGGTCTTGTGCGTGCCTTAGCTTTAGAGCCAAAAGCCTTATTGCTTGATGAGCCAACTTCGGCGCTTGATGCCAAAACTACTAAGTTGGTTGAGCTGCTAATAAAGCAACAACTAAGCAATGGCGTGGCAATCATTATGATTAGCCATGATGATGTGCAGGTTAAACGGCTCGCCAATAGAGCCTATATTTTAGAAAATGGTGAGTTGAAAAAGCAAAAACTAGCAAGAAAGCGTAAAAATGATTGACTATATTTCGCTCTCATATTGGGATTTGGCATTAGGAGCAATTTTCATTTTAATCAATGGAGTTATTTCTATTGCCTTTAGGCTTGGCCTAGCAAAAAAACTATTCATTGTAGCTTTAAGAATGGTGGTGCAACTATCCATTGTTGCGCTTTTGCTTAAAGCGATTTTTGCTATTTCCTCGCCTTGGCTAACTTTGCTTGTGGCTTTAGCCATGGGCTTATTTGCAGGGCGTGAAATTTATGCCCGTCAAGATAAAAAATTATCAGGGCTTTGGGGCTATTCCATTGGCGCTGGCTCTATGATGATTGCAGGAATATTGGTGACAACCATAGCCCTTACCACGCAAATTCAACCAGACCCTTGGTATAAGCCGCAATTTGCCTTGCCACTATTTGGAATGATTTTAGGTAATACTATGACTGGGGTTTCCCTAGCCTTAGACAATTTAACCACCACGTTAAATAGAGAGCAAAAGGCAGTTGAAGCATTATTATTGTTAGGTAAAACACGCTGGCAAGCAATGCTTCCCTTTGTTAGAGGTGCGCTTAGGGCAGGTTTTATGCCAATCATTAACGCAATGGCGGCAATGGGAATTGTATCGCTCCCTGGTATGATGACAGGGCAGATATTGTCGGGTGTTGATCCAGCAGAAGCGGTGAAATATCAAATATTGATTTTATTGCTCATAGGCGGCGCAACGGGTCTTGGAGTAATCGGTGCAACATTGGCTAGCGCATATCGACTTAGTGATGATCGAGATAGATTGCGACTTGATAGATTAAAAACAACAAAATAATCGCTTGACCTTCCAGTTACTGGAAGTCCTATGAATGTTCCAAAATTAAATTTGGAGTATAATCATGGACAATGATGATTGCTGTTCAAGCGAAAAACAAGAAAAAGATAGCTGCTGTTCTGGTGAGAACAAAAATTCAAAACAACATAAGCATAAACATGATGGCTCTTGTTGTTCTGGCAATCATGGTGAAGAGTCTAGGAGTGATGCAAAAGCTGGCGGCGATGGAGTTGTTATTGACCCTGTTTGTGGTATGTCTGTAAAACTCAATGCTGGCAAAATGAGTGCTGATTATGAAGGAAAAACCTATCATTTTTGCAACCCAAAATGCCATGCAAAATTTGTTGCTGATCCTTATTTTTATGCCTCTGGCAACAATAAAAACAAGAAAAAAGACGACAATAAAAATGCTCTTTATACCTGCCCGATGGATCCAGAAATTGTGCAAGAAGGGCCGGGAACTTGTCCGATTTGCGGCATGGCGCTTGAACCTATGTCTGGTGCATCGGACGAGCCGAACCATGAGTTAATTGATTTTACTCGGCGTTTTTGGGTTAGTGCGGCAGCTGCAATTCCTTTGCTTATTTTAACTATGGGGCAGTTTGTTGGTCTGCCAGTTCGTGAATGGATTGGTGAGCAATATGTAATTTATATTGAATTTCTCCTAGCAACCCCTGTTGTTCTTTGGGCGGCACAGCCGTTTTTTGCTCGTGGTTGGAGTTCGATAAAAACTACTAATTATAATATGTGGACACTGATAATGCTCGGGGTTGGGGCAGCTTATGCTTATAGCGTTGTTGCAACATTTTTCCCAGACCTATTCCCCACCTCCCTTAAAATGGCAACGGGTCACATGCCTGTTTATTTTGAAGCAGCAGCGGTGATTATTGCTTTGGTGTTTTTGGGTCAGGTGCTTGAACTTCGTGCAAGAGAAAAAACAGGCAATGCAATTAAAGCCTTGCTTGATTTAGCT